>CAZOVL010000107.1:0-7895 GCA_964583185.1 uncultured Bacteroides sp.
AAGGAGTGAAGGGAATGAGAATCGAACTCACACGATATTGCTATCACTACCCCCTCAAGGTAGCGCGTCTACCAATTCCGCCACCCCTCCATTTATTAAAAATTCCATTGCAAGATTCTAACCAAAATTAAAGTCAAATATGCACAATGTCCACTTTCATCAGTACAATCGTGTCTATTATTTTACTATCTGGGTTGGCAACAGAAAAGAGCGGAAAACGAGACTCGAACTCGCGACCCCAACCTTGGCAAGGTTGTGCTCTACCAACTGAGCTATTTCCGCATTGCGTTTACAAAAATATGCATAATAAAAACAAATACAAATTCTAGTCTTAGTTTTTTCCGTTTTTAAATCAATCCATGCGATCTCTATAATCTTCGTATGTGTATTTACGATAAATAACAGCCTCATTATTTTGAGTCCACATTCCAATAGCAGGATGTGCCACTCCATTAAACATATTGGTTTTTACCGTTGTGTAATGAATCATATCCTCAAAGATTAAGACATCTCCTACATTTAATTTTTCAGGAAAACTCCAATCGCCCATATAATCGCCACTTAAACACGAATTTCCTCCTAATCGATAAACATAAGGTCCTTTATTGCCCATAGTTGCTCCTCTTACTTCGGGCTGATAAGGCATCTCCAAAGAATCGGGCATATGACAAGTAAAACTCACATTCAACAAAGCGGTTTGAATTCCTTTGTCTTCAACAATATCAATCACTTTTGAAGTTAACACTCCGGTTTGCCAAGTAAAAGCAGAACCGGGTTCCATAATAATTTCCAGATGAGGATATTTTTCTTTCCAATCTTTCAGTATCTCAATCAAATGCTCAACATCATACTCTTTGTGTGTCATTAAGTGACCACCTCCTAAATTCAACCACTTTATCTGATTGAACCACTTGGAAAATTTATCCTCTATATGTCCTAACGTACGTTCCAAAGCATAAGAAAAAGATTCACAATGGGTATGACAGTGAAAACCCTCTATTCCATCGGGCAGTTTATCAGGTAATTTATCAAAGGTAACTCCAAAACGAGATCCGGGAGCAGTAGGATTATATAGTTCAGTTTCTACCTCAGAGTATTCCGGATTAATTCGAAGTCCACAAGAAACCCCGGCACCTTGCGTTTTTACATAAAGATGATTAAACTGATTCAACGAATTAAAAGAGATATGGCTACTCAACTTCACTATTTCATCGAATTCCTCGTCTACATAAGCAGGTGCATACGTGTGTGCTTTATTACCAAACTCCTCCACAGCCAAACGAGCTTCAAACAATGAGCTAGCCGTGGAAGAGGTTATATATTCTCTAAAAATGGGAAAACTCTTCCACATAGCAAACGACTTAAAAGCGAGAATAATCTCCACCTCAGCCTCTTGTGCTACATTTTTTATTAATTCTAAGTTTCTCCTTAATAGTTTTTCATCTATGATATAACTAGGATTAGGAAATTGATTCACATCCATTTTTATTCTGTTTTTTATTCTTTTACTTTATAACTTTAAAACGTGCAAAGCGCAATAAAAGTTGCTTTTCTCCGGCATATTTAAATCGAATCTTTGCTTTAGCATTATCACCCACCCCTTCAACACTGACAACTTCACCAATTCCAAAACGTTCGTGTTCTATGGTTTGACCTTCACTTAATTGTTGCACATTACTTTGCGAAGATGCACCAGAAGGCACACTTTGCACTTTCTTCAGTGTACTTTTAACAACAGGAGGCGTTACTATTGTTTTTTCTCCAAACAAAGAGGTTTTTTGAGGACTAACATTTATTCTGGAACTTCTGAAGTCTGAAGCGGCTCGTTCTATTGTTCCCCGCAACCCAAAGGTATCGGGCAACTCCATATACTCCGCATCAATTTCCTTTAAAAAACGACTAGGGATTCCCGGTTCTGTTTTTCCATACCGAAAGCGGGATTTAGCATAAGAGAGGAAACAGTTTTCTTCAGCACGTGTAATGGCCACATAAAACAATCTACGCTCTTCTTCCAGAGCCTGAGGAGAATACCCGGACATTCCGCTAGGAAAGAGATTTTCCTCCATTCCTACTACAAATACGTTCTTAAACTCCAACCCTTTGGCAGAGTGCACAGTCATCAATGTAATTTTACTTTCTTCTTCATTGTCTGTATCCTGATCGGTTAATAAAGAGACTTCGGATAAGAAGTCGGAAAGTGTAATCTGATTATTACCTTCTTCTTCTCGTGAGATGCAGAACTCATTCATTCCATTCAATAGCTCTTCCAAATTCTCCTTTCGACTCATGTTTTCAGGAGATAAATCTTTAATGAACTCATCGGCCATTTTCGACTCTTTAATTATCCTTAAAGCCACCTCATAGGCATTAAGCGATGTGGAATCTATTCTAAACGATTGAATTAAGTTGCCAAACGCAATCAAACGATTGGTTGTACCTTTATTTAACGTCAGATTATATGCTGTTGGATTCTTTATTACTTTCCAAAGACTAACATTATTCTCAATGGCCTGCTCCAGTATTTTATCTTGAGTTACCTTACCAATGCCTCGTGCCGGATAATTTATTATTCGTTTAAAGGCTTCTTCGTCGTGAGGGTTAACCGTTAATCGAAAATAAGCAATGGCATCTTTAATCTCTTTTCGTTGATAAAATGAAAGGCCACCATAAATTCGATAAGGTAGTCCCTTTTTTCGCATCGATTCTTCAAAAACACGACTTTGAGCATTCGTACGATATAAAATAGCAAAATCGGCATATTGAAAATCTAACTTATGTTTCAATTCCATAATTTTATTCACCACAATTTCTGCTTCTTCTATATCGCTATAAGCCTCAAACAACTTAATCTTATTTCCTTTAATGTTGTCGGAAAACACATCTTTAGGAATCTGACGCTCGTTTTTCTTTATTAAGCTGTTTGCAGCACTCACTATGTTTTGTGTGGAACGGTAATTACGCTCTAATTTGAAAACTTTTGTTTGTGGATAAACACTTGAGAACTCCAATATATTATCAATATTGGCTCCACGAAAAGAATAAATGCTTTGTGCATCATCACCAACTACACATACTTGCTGGTGTTTTTTTCCCAATAAAGATACAATGGTATGCTGTGCACTGTTTGTATCTTGATATTCATCCACCAAAATATATTTAAACTGCTCTTGATACTTTGAAAGTATTTCCGGAAAATCTCTAAAAAGTAAAAAAGTATAGAGTAATAAATCATCAAAATCCATCGCTCCGGCCTGACGGCATCGATCCCAGTAATGTCTGTATATTTCGCTTATTTGTGGCATGTTTGCCCCTTTATCGCTCTCATAGAGGTCTCTGTTTTGAGAATAGGCCGAAGGAGTAATCAGGTAATTTTTAGCATTGGAGATTCTAGCCTGTACGGCTCCTTCTTTATATGCCTTTTCATCTAAGTTCAACTGTTTAATCAGGGAACGAATTAAGTTACGGCTATCGGCTGCATCATAAATGGTGTAATTGGAAGGAAAACCCAGAACTTCTGCTTCACGCCTAAGAATACGAGAAAAAATGGAGTGGAAAGTTCCCATCCATAAGTGTTGAGCAATACTTTTTCCAACTTGCACACCTATTCGGTCTTGCATTTCACGGGCTGCTTTGTTCGTAAAAGTTAATGCTAAAATATTCCAGGGTTTGTATCCGCTTTTTAATAAATGAGCAATTTTATAAGTTAAAACACGTGTTTTACCCGATCCGGCTCCTGCAATTACCAATAAAGGGCCTTCGTTATATAGCACAGCAGCACGCTGATCATCATCCAATTCGTCTAAATAGTTAGGCATAAATATCCTTTTTTCTCTAATTTTTTATTATTATTAAGACAAAGATATAAGAAAGTTTATTGAAGCAAGAACAATTTTACCTGATATGATGTTTCTATATCTGACAGGTTTTAGTATTGATTAAATACTTTACTATTATGAAACTATTATTAACTACATTAATTCTTATGATTATGAATTTTGATATGCCCAAATTACCGTATGCAAAAGATGCTTTAGCTCCAGTTATTAGCGAGCAAACCATTGATTTTCACTATGGAAAGCACTTGCAAAACTATGTTAATACATTAAACAGCCTTATTGCTGGCACTGAGTATGAGAAAAAATCGTTAGAAGACATTGTTAAAACGGCACCTGATGGAGCTATTTTTAACAATGCCGGACAAGTATTGAATCATACTTTATATTTCTTACAATTCACTCCTAAACAAGAACAAAAAGAGCCTAAAGGAAAATTAGCTGAAGCTATTAAACGTGATTTTGGAAGTTTCCAAGAGTTCCAAACTGAGTTTAACAATGCTTCTACTACATTATTTGGTTCCGGATGGTCTTGGCTATCAGTTGATGAAAGCGGAAAACTAAAAATCACTAAAGAAGGTAATGGTAGCAACCCTATTCGTAATGGATTAAAACCCTTATTAGGTTTTGACGTTTGGGAACACTCTTATTATTTAGACTACCAAAACAGACGTGCTGATCACATTAAAGATCTGTGGAGCATCATTAACTGGGCAGAAGTGGAAAAAAGATTTGAAGATTAATTTTCGAATCTAAACAAATTTCATTAAAAAGACGAAGGAGTATCCTTCGTCTTTTTCTTTTTACCCCCCCCATTAAACATAGCCACTCCTAAAAGGTGTACTTCTCTTTGCAGTCAAAAATCCTTTATATTACCAATAGTCTTATATTTCTTTTTAATAATCTCCAATCGAAAGTTAGGATTTACACCTAATTATACATTGTTATGAAATAGTGAAAATTGACCTTTAATTATCCTTTTCTTCACTTATACATAACCCCTCATTCTATGTCTTGTAGATGGGGTCTTTATCGGTCTAGGACCGAAGGCCTGTCGGTCTAGGACTGAAGGGTGCTCGGTCTAGGACCGGAGGGTGTTCGGTCCCAGACCTTTTTTTTTCAGAGCTAAAAACTCTTGTTTCAAAGACATTATATTTCAAATAAAAGACCATTCTTAAATCATAAAGTTAGAAACCAATGGAAATATTCATTCAGTAGGAAAAAAACAGCTATTTTTGCAACGATTATCCAGTATTAAACAGAATAATAAAGTGGCAAGAAAAAAGAAAGAACCCATTATATTAGAGCGTGTAACCATTACCGATGTTGCCGCCGAAGGAAAAGCAATAGCTAAAGTAGATGATTTAGTGATTTTTGTGCCCTATGTGGTTCCCGGTGATGTGGTTGATTTAAGGTTAAGAAGAAAAAAGAAGCGCTATGCAGAAGGAGAAGCTATAAAGTTTCACGAATACTCATCGGTTCGTACCGAGCCCTTTTGTGAACATTTTGGCACGTGTGGTGGATGTAAGTGGCAAATGCTACCTTATAATGAACAACTGAAATATAAGCAACAACAAGTTTACGACAATTTGAAACGAATTGGTAAAGTCGATTTTCCTGCTATTTCCCCTATATTGGGCTCTGAAAAAACCACATTCTATCGGAACAAGTTGGAGTTTACTTTTTCCAACAAGCGTTGGTTAACACAACAAGAAATTGAACAAGATGTGGTTTACGACCAGATGAATGCTTTAGGTTTTCATATTCCGGGTGCATTCGATAAAGTGTTAGACATAAATACCTGCTGGTTGCAAAGTGATTTATCCAACAGAATACGTAACGGGGTCAGAACTTTTGCTTTGGAACACAACTACCCATTCTTTGATTTGAAAGACCACGAAGGGATGCTGAGAAACTTAATTGTTCGCACCTCGTCCACAGGAGAAGTGATGGTTATTCTGTCTTGCCAAGTGAAAACAGATGAAGAAAAGCAGCTTTTTGAACAAATGTTGCAATTCCTTTCGGACACTTTCCCTGAAATTACTTCGTTACAATATGTAATTAATAATAAAGTCAACGAAATCATCACCGATTTAGAGATTAAAACGTTTAAAGGAACGCCTTATTTTTATGAGGAGATGGAGGGGTTGAAATTTAAGATAGGTCCTATTTCGTTCTATCAAACCAACTCCAATCAGGCATACGAATTGTACAAAGAAACTCGTAACTTGGCACAACTCACAGGTGAGGAACTTGTTTACGACTTATATACCGGAACGGGTACCATTGCGAACTTCGTTGCACGTAGTGCTAAAAAGGTAATAGGCATTGAATATATTCCTGAAGCCATTGAAGATGCAAAAGAAAATTCACGTATCAATAACATATCTAACACCCAATTTTACGCAGGAGATATGAAAGATATTCTGACTCAGGAATTTGTAACAGAACACGGGCACCCCGATGTTATAATCACCGACCCACCAAGAGCAGGGATGCATACGGATGTGATTAATGTTATACTTCAGGCAGCCCCCACACGCATTGTGTATGTTAGTTGTAACCCCACTACACAAGCCAGAGATGTTGAACTACTTAGTGATAAATATAAGGTAACCGCAGTACAACCTGTAGATATGTTTCCTCATACTCAACACGTTGAAAATGTAATTTTATTAGAGAAAAAAGATGAAGAGTAATAAAGATTTTTATGCGAGAGCACAAAGTAGATATACCAACTTTTGGGTAACAGAGCCTACAACATTGATGGATTTCCTAATCCAAAAGATGCCGGAAGCCAGTAGAACAACCATAAAAAATTTACTGGCTAAAAGATTGGTTCACGTAGATGGAATCATAACAAAAGCGTTTGATTATCCGTTAAAGGCTAAGATGAAGGTACAAATTAGTCAAGATAAAAACAGAAAGCCTTTCAGCAGTAAACTTCTGGACATAGTGCACGAAGATGCCTATTTCATTGTGATTAATAAGTTTGCCGGCACACCTTCAAGTCCCATACGTGGAAAAGAGGCTAAAAGTTCTGCTTTATATATTTTAGAAAACTACATCAAACAATACCACAGCCGTAGGAAAATTTATCCTATTTATAAGTTAGATGAAGACTATTCCGGATTAATGTTATTTGCCAAAGATGAACAAACCAAAGAGTCGTTCGACGAAAAATGGAACAGTCTGGTTAAAGAGTACACCTTTCTAGCTATTTGTGATGGCAAACCAGAAAAAGATTCCGGTAAATTAATTTCATGGGTTGTAGAGGGAAAGACCTATTTTTCCAATTCAGCAATGAGTAGCGATGCAATAGATAAAGCTGAAACAAAATACAAAATGCGGAAAGTGTTACCCAATGGACAATACTTAATGGAGTTTTCTTTGCTAACACCTAGAAGAAATCAAATGAAATTACACGCTAAAGAGCTAGGGTGTCCCATTGCCGGAGATGTAAGGTATAACCCGAATAGTACATCGAAACAGCTATTGGCGCACGCCTACCGATTGGCATTCAAACATCCGGTAACGAATGAATTCCTTCAATTGGAATTACCTCTACCCGATTATATGCAAGAAAAAATGCTAGCTCCTAAATAAGAGCTAGTATTTTTTATCTGTTTTTAATAACCTACACTACGAAAGAGTACAGGAATTCCTTTTCCTTTGTTGAGATCTCTTTCATTCTTGTAAAAGAAACCCTCTATGGTATGACGGCTCATGTGTCGAACTCGTATGAAACGAACATCAAATTTGTATTCAAGGACTAAGAGCTCTCTATCATATTTGTCCCAATACCAATCAAAAGAGTCTAGCCGGTAAGGTGCTTCGTCAAGGAGATACCGAACATCTTCAGTTCCTCTTTGATCTCTTAAAAAGCTAAAGACACTAAATAGTCGCTCATAATTATCTGCAACTTCTGATAGATCAACTTCCCAAGCATAATCAACTAAATGATCCTCATAGAACCAATCATCTTCACAGGATACAAATAAGATTAGTAAACTAAACAAAAGAAGTATAGTTCTTTTATGCATAATAGTATGTATTTTCTTC
>CAZOVL010000108.1:0-7418 GCA_964583185.1 uncultured Bacteroides sp.
GTAGAGCTTATTTCAAGTAAGGGGGAGTTCATTAGTTTTACTGATTCAGGAAGTTTTGACTCATCAACAGGATGTTGTGGACGAGGGTATATAAGTATTTGATGATTAGCTAAAATCTTCTCTGGATTTCTCCAGTGGTTAAATTGATTCCAATTATCTGCTCCAATGATAAGGATGAACTCTTTTGCCGGATAAGCATTTCTAAGTTCTTTTAAGGTGTGTGCTGTATAATAGGGAGGATTGAGTTGCAGTTCAAAATCAGAAGCTTTAAATTGTGGATACTCTTGAATGGCTAATCGAATTAACTCCATACGTTGACTCTCACTGGCTCCTGCTTCTTTCTTTTTAAGAGGATTTTGAGGGGTAAGCATAAACCATAATTCATCTAACTTTTCATATTCGCAGATATAATTAGCCAAAGCTAGATGACCTATATGGATAGGATCGAAAGAGCCTCCGAAAACTCCTATTTGTTGCTTGTGCTTCATTGAGTTATTTCGATAAGAATGCGTGAATTTTATTGTATGCTTCTTCTTGTGCCTTTTTTAAATCATCGTTTACAATAACAACGTCAAACTCCGGAGCAAAGTTTAGTTCGTATTCCGCCTTTTCTATTCGTTTTTGAATAACTTCAGGGGTGTCAGTCGCTCGTTTGTTTAATCTGTTTTTCAACTCTTCAATGGAAGGAGGTTGAATAAAAATGGATAAAGCACGATCTCCAAAATATTTCTTGATGTTACAACCACCTACTACATCGACATCAAAAATGACGTTCTTTCCCTCGTTGAGTATACGATCTACTTCTGCTTTTAAAGTTCCATAGAAACAGTTGGCGTAAACCTCTTCATATTCCAAGAACTCTCCTTTTTTTATTTTCTCCTTGAATTCTTCGGGGGTATGAAAATAGTACTCAACACCGTGTTCTTCATCACCTCGAGGTGCACGACTAGTTGCTGAGATGGAGAACGTTAAGCCCAATTCTTTTTTAAGTAAATGATTGATAATGGTTGATTTTCCAGAACCCGAAGGAGCTGAGAAAATAATCAGTTTACCTTTCATAATGTGAGTGTTTATAGTGTGTTTAATACTTGTTCTTTAATTTGCTCCAATTCGTCTTTCATTTGAACTACGATTTTTTGCATATTGGCATCGTTCGATTTACTTCCTAATGTGTTGATTTCTCTGCCAATTTCTTGGGAAATGAAGCCGAGTTTTTTCCCTTGATCTTCCTCTTGCTCTAATGTCTTTAGAAAATACTCCAAGTGGTTAGTCAAACGTTGTTTCTCTTCATTTACATCTAAACGCTCAATGTGATAAATCAACTCTTGTTCTAAACGATTCTTATCGTAATCTACCGTTGGTATGCTTTCTAATGCTTCAACAAGGCGTTCTCTAACTTTTTCTATGCGCTCTTTTTCGTAAGGTTCAATTTGAGTTAATAACTCTTGTATGCGTTGAATGTTTTCTTTAAACTTTAATTCCAAGGCAGCACCTTCTTGCAGACGAAACTCAACCAGCTGTTTAGTAGCGTCTTCAATGGTTTCTTTTACAATGTTCCACTCTTCTTCTGAAAGCTCTTTAACTTCAGCTCTGCTCATTACGTCAGGCATTTTGAGCAAAATCTGAAACCAATCAGCTGGCAAAGGAATGTTTAACTGTTCTGAAATCTCATTGATTTGTTTGTAGTAGTTTCTAATTAACGATTGATTAATTGGGATTGATTGATCTACATCTTCTTTAATTTCAATCCATAAGCTAAAGTCAATTTTCCCTCTTTTAAGCAGTGTACCTAACTCTTTTCTGATTTCCATCTCTTTCTCTCTAAAAAGAGGAGCTATACGGGAAGAAAGATCCATCCCTTTACTGTTTAACGATTTTATTTCTATCGTTACTTTCTTATCGGGAAACTCGGCAATGGCTTTGCCATACCCTGTCATTGATTGTATCATAATTGCGACTTTTGTGCAAAAATAACGGATTTTTAGCAATTAACCTTTATCTTTGTGAATAATAAGCAATTAATCTATGTCGTGTATTCTAAGTATTGAAACTTCTACAGCGGTCTGTTCTGTAGCTATAAGTGAACTAGGTGATAAAATATTCAATAAAGAAGATTATAATGGTCCTAATCATGCAGAATCGTTAGGGGTTTTTATAGATGAAGCCCTCTCATTTATTGATAGTAGAGGAGTTCCTTTAGATGCTGTAGCCATAAGTAGTGGTCCCGGTTCTTATACAGGTCTGCGCATTGGAGTTTCTATGGCTAAAGGAGTTTGTTATGGGCGTGATGTTCCTCTTATAGGTGTTTCAACCTTGAAATTACTTGCCGTTCCGGTTTTGTTGAATTATGAATTACCCGAAGATGCACTGCTTTGTCCTATGATTGACGCTCGTCGTATGGAAGTCTATGCTGCCATTTACGATCGATCGTTAAAAGAGAAAAGAGAAATTACTGCCGATATTATTGATGAGAATTCCTATTTGGAATTTTTAGAAAAGCATCCTGTTTACTTTTTTGGAAACGGATCAGCTAAAAGTAAAGATAAAATAACCCATCCCAATGCTCATTTTTTACCCGATATACATCCTTTAGCTCAATGGATGTACCCTTTGGCAGAACAGCTAATGGCTAATGAAGAGTTTGAAGATGTGGCTTATTTTGAACCTTTTTATTTGAAAGATTTTGTGGCTACAAAACCAAAGAAGAAACTTTTGTAGTTGTCTTAATTCTTTTTATATTTATAAAACTATGCAATACAATACTTCACAGAAAAAAATGGCTCTTCCGGAATACGGTCGTAGTGTACAGAATATGGTTGATCATGCTCTTACTATTGAAGATCGTGAAGAGAGGCAATTATGTGCCAATACTATAGTTGAAATTATGGGGAATATGTTTCCTCATTTAAGAGATATTCCTGACTTTAAGCATAAGTTATGGGATCATTTAGCTATGATGGCTGATTTCAAGCTGGATATAGACTATCCTTATGAAATAGTTAAGAAAGAGTTATTAGATGAAAAACCGGATAAGGTTCCCTATCAACAGACATATATAAAATATAGGCACTATGGGAAAACCATTGAACGCTTAATTGAAGAAGCTATCGGGATGCCCGAAGGAGATGAGAAGAACAACTTGGTGGCGTTGATTTGTAATCATATGCGTCAAGCTTTTTCTACTTGGAATAATAACTCGGTTGATGAGGAAAAAATAGCTGCTGACTTATTAGAATTGTCTAATGGGAAACTGAGCGAAACAGAAGAGGTTCGTAAACTAATGGAGGAACGAATGAATCGTTACGGTCGTAGAGGTAGAAATACTTCTCGAAGAGGCCAGCGATAGTTGTAAATATTAAAATAAGGTTAACCTACTAATCCAATAGCTTATGTCGTCATTTATCATTGAAGGTGGGCACAAATTATGTGGGGATATTTATCCTCAAGGTGCTAAGAATGAAGTTCTACAAATTATTTGTGCTACATTATTGACTAAAGAGAAAGTTGTAATTCACAATGTTCCAAACATCTTAGATGTGAATAATTTAATTCAGTTAATGCGAGATGTAGGGGTGGAAGTGGATAAATTAGATGAATGTAGCTATAGTTTCAAGGCCGAATCGGTTGACTTGGAATTTATGGAGAGTGAGGAATATCTTAAAAAATGCTCCAGCTTAAGAGGGTCAGTTATGCTTATTGGCCCTACTGTTGCTCGATTTGGAAAAACAATTATATCAAAACCCGGAGGAGATAAAATTGGTCGTCGTCGTTTAGATACGCACCTAACCGGAATAAAGAATCTGGGAGCCCAATTTAATTATGATAACTTACGAGAAGTATTTGAAATTTCAGCTGAACAGCTGAAGGGTGCTTCTATGCTTTTGGATGAGGCTTCGGTAACAGGTACAGCAAATATTGTTATGGCTGCTGTTCTGGCTGAAGGAAAGACTACCATTTACAATGCTGCTTGTGAACCTTATTTGCAGCAGTTATGTAAAATGTTGAATCGTATGGGGGCAAAGATTAGTGGCATTGCGTCAAACTTACTGACCATTGAAGGAGTTAAAGAGTTGAAAGGTACTGAGCATACTATTTTACCCGATATGATTGAAGTGGGTAGTTTTATTGGTATGGCTGCAATGACCCAAAGCGATATTACCATCAAAAACGTAAGCTATGAAAACTTGGGCATTATCCCTGAGAGTTTTAGGCGTTTAGGAATTAAATTGGAGCAGATTGGAGATGATATTCACGTACCTGCACAAGAGAATTATGTCATTGAATCTTTTATTGATGGTTCCATAATGACGCTGGCTGATGCTCCTTGGCCCGGATTAACACCGGATTTGTTGAGTGTTCTGTTGGTGGTTGCTACTCAAGCAAAGGGAAGTGTACTAATTCATCAGAAGATGTTTGAAAGTCGTTTGTTCTTTGTGGACAAACTGATAGATATGGGAGCTCAAATTATATTATGTGATCCACATCGTGCCGTAGTTATTGGACATAATCATCTGTTCCGCCTGAGAGGAGGAAGTATGACTTCTCCTGATATTCGTGCAGGAATTGCTCTTTTAATTGCTGCTTTAAGTGCTGAAGGAGTGAGTACCATTCATAATGTTGACCAAATTGACCGAGGTTATCAAAACATAGAAGCACGTTTAAACGCATTAGGTGCAAGAATTACGCGTATATGATTAAACAATCTGATGTAATAAAAGTAGGAATCTTTACTAAACCTCATGGCGTTTCCGGTGAAATACGATTGGAATTTGATGGGGGAGCTTTTGAAGAAATTCCTTCTGAATATATAATCTGTGATATGGAGGGGATTCTTGTCCCCTTTTTTATTGAGTCGTATCGTCTAAGTGGTGGAAATACAGGCTATGTCAAGTTTCAACGAGTTGACGACTTGGCTTATGCCAATCGGTTTAGTAATGTAACGGCCTATCTTCCCAATGATGTAGTTGATGAAGAGGTTGAAACGGATGGTTATGATGAGCTAATTGGTTTTAGACTTCACGATGAAACGAAAGGAGATATCGGTGTAATCCTTGGCATTGATGAAACAACTTCTAATGTTTTGTTTGTAGTGGATTATAATGGTCAAGAGATATTAATTCCTCTACACGAGGATTTAATAGAGGGAATAGATTCTGAAAGCAAGATTATTTATGTAGATCTTCCGGAAGGACTAACCGATTTAGATTCTTTAGATTAACCCGTTAAGTTAATTTCATAAAATAAAAGAGGATATAATAGACTGAAATGCGTACCTTTGTTCGCTATTATTCAGGGGTATGGCTAAGAAAAAACGCAAAAAATCCTTTTGGAAAGACATTCGGTTTAAATATAAGCTGACCATTCTAAATGAAAACACATTAGAAGAGGTCTTTAAATTGCGTGTTTCTAAATTTAATGGACTATCTGTGCTCTTTACCACCTTATTCCTTATTTTCTTCATTGTTTCCTCTATTGTTGTTTTAACCCCATTGCGTAATTATTTACCCGGTTATTTTAATAGTGAAGTGCGGGCTCAAATTGTGAGTAATGCACTTAGGGTGGATTCTTTGCAAACAGTGGTGGAAAAACAAAATCTATACATTACCAATATTCAAGATATATTTCGAGGCGATGTTAAGCCGGATACCATTCACTCCATTGATTCACTTACTACAATGCGAGTGGATTCAATTAAAGAAAGAACAGAAAGAGAGAATGCTTTCAGAGAAGAGTATGAGGAGCGAGAAAAGTATAACCTGAGTTCATTTACAGCGAATTTAGATTTAGGAGGGATACAATTGTTTCTTCCCACATCGGGTATTATAACCGGTCATTTTGATGCTGAAAGGAGACACTATGGAGTAGATGTAGCGGCTCCTACTAATGAAAGTATATTAGCTGTATTAGATGGAGTTGTTGTTTTGAGTACTTATACTGCTGATACAGGTTATTTAATACAATTGCAACATAATCAGGATTTTGTGTCTATATATAAGCATTGTGGATCATTGTTGAAAAAACAAGGAGATAAGGTAAAATCGGGTGAAGTTATTGCTTTAGTGGGGAATACCGGAACACTGAGTTCAGGTCCTCATTTACATTTTGAGTTGTGGTATAAAGGACAAGCTGTAAATCCTGAACATTATATTGCCTTTTAAAAGCTATGGTTAAAGAAGAAAGGAAAAAACAGATTGCGATATTAGGTTCTACGGGTTCCATTGGAACGCAGGCCTTACAAGTGATTCGAGAACATTCAAGTCGATATGAAGCCAATTTATTGACCGCTTATCATAATGTAGATTTGCTGATTGAACAAGCAAGGGAGTTTAATCCGGATGTGGTTGTTATTGGTGATGAAACAAAATATACGTATTTGAAAGAGGCATTAAACGATTTGCCTATTAAAATTTATGCAGGAAAAGAAGCATTGTGCCAAGCGGTTGAATCGCAAGAAATTGATATTGTACTAACTGCTATGGTTGGGGTGTCGGGATTGCTTCCTACACTGAGTGCCATACGTAGTGGAAAAGCAATAGCACTGGCCAATAAAGAGACGTTAGTGGTTGCAGGCGATTTAATTAATCAAGAACTACAAAAACATCGAGTTCCCATTTTACCTGTCGATTCAGAACACTCAGCAATTTTTCAGTGTCTAACCGGTGAGGTTAGTGGGGTAGAGAAAATTATATTAACTGCTTCTGGCGGTCCTTTTTTGCATTATTCAAAAGAACAACTGGCAACCGTAACTAAACAACAAGCCTTAAATCACCCCAATTGGAAAATGGGCGATAAGATTACTATTGACTCTGCTTCAATGATGAATAAAGGTTTTGAAGTGATTGAAGCAAAATGGCTTTTTGGTTTGACTCCCAGCCAAATTGAAGTAGTTGTTCATCCCCAGTCCATTGTACATTCTATGGTACAGTTTGCTGATAGTTCAGTGAAGGCTCAGTTGGGAGTACCCGATATGAGAGTACCTATTCAATATGCTTTTTCCTATCCGGAACGTTTAGCCTCTTCTTTTCCAAGATTGGAGCTTTCTGATTATTGCTCCTTAACGTTTGAGAAACCCGATATGGAGCGATTCAGAAACTTAGGATTGGCCTATTATGCAATGGATAAAGGAGGAAATCTTCCTTGTATTTTGAATGCTGCCAATGAAGTAGTTGTCGATGCTTTTTTACACGATAGAGTGGAGTTTTTAGAAATGAGTGATATCATTGAGAAAACAATGGAAAAAGTGGCTTTTATAGCTCACCCCACTTTTGAAGATTATGTAGCGACGGATAAGGAATCTCGTTTGAAAGCTTCAGAGTTAATAAAATAAAGAAAATAATATAATATCAGTTTAAATAATTAAGAGAATAAATTAATGGAAACATTTTTAATACGTGCACTTCAACTGGTGATGAGTCTTT
>CAZOVL010000109.1:0-7293 GCA_964583185.1 uncultured Bacteroides sp.
GACAGGACTTCTGGCTAACGCCGAGTGGCAGGGTGAATTGCCCTGCAAAGGGCAAGAGGGCAAAGCCCTAGTCAATGGGTCAACTTTCAGTTGACACCTTTAAGGGCGTAGCCCTGCTCTTAATCTTTTTCTTTTTGACAGAATACAACCGTAGGTGTATGATAGGAAAAAAGCAGGTGACCAAAGTATTTGGTATCACATGCTATACCAAAAAAATTTGGAATAGAATAATATAGCAAAAATATTATTCTGTTATCTAATTTTGAAGGTATGCTTTTGACTTTGATCTGTATGTTTTGATTTTTATAATTGCTTCATGCAGGAGAAATTAAACTGAGAAAAAAGGAGTTGTTAGAATGGCTAATATAGCAAAATTCACTAAAGGAGCAGTTAATGGTTTATCCCTGCACGATACTAGAGCAAAGAAACCCAACGGAGAATATTATAAGCATAAAAATCAAGATATAGACATAAGCAGGTCGCACTTGAATTATAATCTAGCACCTCATAGTTTAAATCCTAGAGAGTTTGTAGAAAAGCGAATTAAAGAGATTCGATGTCTTAATCGTGCTGATGTTAAAGTTATGGCTACTTGTATAGTTACAAAGCCAGCAGGAGTGAAACCCGAGGAACAAGAGTTGTTTTTTAAAGAAACTTATAAATTCTTGGAAAAAGATTTTGGAAAAGAGAATGTAGCTGGTGCTTGGGTTCATCTTGATGAAACAACTCCACACCTGCACTTTTCCTTTGTACCAGTAACTTTTGACAAAAAAAAAGAATTATATAAAGTTTCTGCGAAGGAAGTTTTAAACCGGAGCTATTTTGAAAAATATCATACTCGACTTGAAAAGCACCTAGAGAAAATTTTTGGGCGTGAAGTTGGTATTTTGAATGGTGCGACAAAAGAGGGAAATAAGAGTATTGATGAATTGAAAAGAGAAACTGCCATTAAGACCTTGAATGAGTTAAAAAAGTTTGAGGAGTTTAAGAATACTCCTGCACCTGCTCTTGAAAAACTAGCAATGAAATTAATCCCTAAGGAGCATTTTGGAATGTTTAAACGGATTGAACTATTAGAACAGGACATAAATACTCTTAAAACAGAGAATAACACCCTTAAAACAGATATTAAGACAGATATTAAGAGCAAAGATATAGTGATAAAAAAGCAGGAACAGGAAATAAAGAAAATTAATGTAAAAGTGCAGGATCAAGAAAATTATATTGATAATTACAAAAATAAAATATTGCAATTAAAAATTAACAATAGAGATTTTAAAGAAAGACTTGATGAAGCTCAAAAAATAATTAAATCTGACCCAGAGCTCTTAGATAAATTTTTAAAAGCAAAAAAAGAATTTGAAAATCAAGTGTTTAGTTTTGGAGTTGAATAATTTTGCAATATCAAGCCTTTAATAGACATACATTATAATGAAACTCCGATGATAGTTGTCATTTCATTATAAAAGTAATAAAAACAAGGTCAAAACCTTTAACATATAAGTAAAATTGGTTATCACAATTTCACTTATATGTATGCTTCGTACTGCTAATCATTTTATACCTATGAGGTGAACCTCATGGTATAAAACGATTAAAATTCCCCTAAATAAATTTAGGGGAAACGAACGGAAGGTCACCGTTCTTTTTAATCTATGATTAGATTTCTCTTAATTACTTTGCCTTTTTTTGGCAAAGTAATTAAGAGAAATGTCAGCACGAAGCATACTCTCAAATCAGAGTTTTTTTTGAAATCGCTGTTGTTTCTATAGTATTAAAAAAAGAGTGCTACCGTTTACGGATCAGCACTCTTTTAATCTTTAAATAAAGCACTTCGCGATTGTGCTTTATTCTTCAATTTTACTATCGTCATAATAGTTAAGCAAGAGATTTTTCTTGTGTTCAGAGCCTTTCATCATGATTAATGGATTTACTTGATATACACCATTTTGAACTCTTGATAGAAATGGTTTTCCACTACCGTCCTTTTGTTCTTGAAGCTTTCTCATTACTTTTGTAGCAGTATCTAGTGAAACACTTGAACCCTCGGCAGTCTTTCTATAAGTGCCTATGTAAGTATTATCAGTAGACCTAGTGTTTTCAAGTATATAAATCAATACTTCAACTTGCTTGCTATCCAAGACTCCAAGGACTTGTAAAAAGTCAATCAGATAAAGTTTCCAAAATTGTTTCTGTCCCAAAGCTCGTTTTGTTATTTGGTCAACCTCAATAACTTCACCTGTGTCTTGGTCTACTAATCGTTTTCTCTGTTGACCTACGAGTGTTTGAGTGCTACTAACATACTCTAAACTCTTGTCATAATTCGCCATATTTTCCACACCCCCTTTTTATTTAGTTCATTTTATCATTACAAATGTAATGAGTCAATACAAGATTTGTACTGATAAAAGCAGTATAACTATACCGATATACCAGTACAGATAGCATGATTGACCAGTACAAGCAAAAGTCTTGAAATGTAGTATCCATAAGGGTTATATCCATTTTATTAGTATTTTTACTCTCTTCTATATTTCAAGGCTCTTGATTTTTATTTATCGTTCCACATGGGTAATATTTTGAGGTATGAAAACCACCCCCCAATTCCCCCCTGAGGGGGGACTGTTCCCCCTGAGAACGGTGGAGTTTTTTCTTCGCTTCGCTTGAAAAGAACCCCACGCAACCTCAGGGGGTTAATGTCGGCTAAACGCCGATAAAGATTTTAAAGATTTTTTCTTTTAGTTTTTAAAGTGAGAACGGAGTCAAGAGCAGGAACGGTATCGCAGACCTGCAAGGTCGAGAATAAGGAGTGACTGAGCGAAGCGACTCTTGACGGAGTGGAACGCAGACACTTGGCATTGAAGTTCTGTCAGCGACAGGACTTCTGGCTAACGCCGAGTGGCAGGGTGAATTGCCCTGCAAAGGGCAAGAGGGCAAAGCCCTAGTCAATGGGTCAACTTTCAGTTGACACCTTTAAGGGCGTAGCCCTGCTCTTAATCTTTTTCTTTTTGACAGAATACAACCGTAGGTGTATGATAGGAAAAAAGCAGGTGACCAAAGTATTTGGTATCACATGCTATACCAAAAAAATTTGGAATAGAATAATATAGCAAAAATATTATTCTGTTATCTAATTTTGAAGGTATGCTTTTGACTTTGATCTGTATGTTTTGATTTTTATAATTGCTTCATGCAGGAGAAATTAAACTGAGAAAAAAGGAGTTGTTAGAATGGCTAATATAGCAAAATTCACTAAAGGAGCAGTTAATGGTTTATCCCTGCACGATACTAGAGCAAAGAAACCCAACGGAGAATATTATAAGCATAAAAATCAAGATATAGACATAAGCAGGTCGCACTTGAATTATAATCTAGCACCTCATAGTTTAAATCCTAGAGAGTTTGTAGAAAAGCGAATTAAAGAGATTCGATGTCTTAATCGTGCTGATGTTAAAGTTATGGCTACTTGTATAGTTACAAAGCCAGCAGGAGTGAAACCCGAGGAACAAGAGTTGTTTTTTAAAGAAACTTATAAATTCTTGGAAAAAGATTTTGGAAAAGAGAATGTAGCTGGTGCTTGGGTTCATCTTGATGAAACAACTCCACACCTGCACTTTTCCTTTGTACCAGTAACTTTTGACAAAAAAAAAGAATTATATAAAGTTTCTGCGAAGGAAGTTTTAAACCGGAGCTATTTTGAAAAATATCATACTCGACTTGAAAAGCACCTAGAGAAAATTTTTGGGCGTGAAGTTGGTATTTTGAATGGTGCGACAAAAGAGGGAAATAAGAGTATTGATGAATTGAAAAGAGAAACTGCCATTAAGACCTTGAATGAGTTAAAAAAGTTTGAGGAGTTTAAGAATACTCCTGCACCTGCTCTTGAAAAACTAGCAATGAAATTAATCCCTAAGGAGCATTTTGGAATGTTTAAACGGATTGAACTATTAGAACAGGACATAAATACTCTTAAAACAGAGAATAACACCCTTAAAACAGATATTAAGACAGATATTAAGAGCAAAGATATAGTGATAAAAAAGCAGGAACAGGAAATAAAGAAAATTAATGTAAAAGTGCAGGATCAAGAAAATTATATTGATAATTACAAAAATAAAATATTGCAATTAAAAATTAACAATAGAGATTTTAAAGAAAGACTTGATGAAGCTCAAAAAATAATTAAATCTGACCCAGAGCTCTTAGATAAATTTTTAAAAGCAAAAAAAGAATTTGAAAATCAAGTGTTTAGTTTTGGAGTTGAATAATTATGCAAATTTTTTCTAGGGAGATTTTTGTTAAAAAAAGTGGATTTTTTAGCATAATATCAAGCCTTTCAGAGTTTTTTTTAAAATTGCCATTGTTTCTATAGTATCAAGATAAGAAAAGACTGTTCTCGGGACTCCACGCCGTTGGCGTGGGAGACCCCGTTTCCAGTCTTTTTCTTTATTCCTGATATTTACTTTTTATCTCTACAAATAGCAACACAAATAGTGTTCCTCTTCGTGTTACTTTTTGTTACATCGGCGTTACATTGTAACGCTTTTTTTCAATATAAAATTTTAAAGGTTCTTCTTTATCTCCTGAAATACATAAAGTAATTCCTTTTATAGTGGTTTTTGATTTTAAAGTTTCATATATTTTATCAAAAAATTCTTCAGAAATATCCATAGAAAAACATTGAGGACAAGTAAACATATAAACAATTTGAGAAAATTGATAAAGAGATTTTTTTTTATGCGTTTCATAATTTTTAATAAATTCTGTTTTACTGATATATAATTCGTAATAATACAAATCAGGCGAAGTCCTTTTTGTAGGTTCTTTAAGTTCTATTTTCACTATCCTATACCTCTTAATTTTTCTTCTGGTTTGTTTTCATCTTTAATAATTTCTGAATATAATGTTCCTGCTCCAAAATCAAAGGTTGCTCTAATATTTCTAATATTTTTTATGTCTGACCAATTTCCCTTCCCAAAATAATCTGCATTAACTTGATAAGTACCTGTTGC
This sequence comes from uncultured Bacteroides sp., assembly GCA_964583185.1. Classification (GTDB taxonomy): domain Bacteria; phylum Bacteroidota; class Bacteroidia; order Bacteroidales; family Bacteroidaceae; genus Bacteroides_E. The sequence continues at coordinate 5,013 of CAZOVL010000109.1, forward strand.
AATTCTTTTAAAAATTCCACTTTTAACAAATCCTGTAATTGCTTGTTCAATCCTTTTTACTGTTTTCCCAGTCGATTCAGCAATTCTTCTTTTCATTTCTGCATTGAGATAAATTATTTGTCCACCACTATTATCATTAACATTTGCATAACTCATATATTTTAAAAATTCCAATAAAATAGGATTTAAACTTTTTGATAAACCTTTGAAATTAATTAAACAATCGAGATAAATTTTAATAAAAGGTGGCTCAACCCCTTGTTTATATGTAACTTCCTCTTGTATTATTTCTCCCGTTTCCCGATCAATAATTGTTTTTGCAAAAGTAACTTTATTTTCTTTTTTCAAAAAAATCTCCTCCTTTTTTTATAGTATTATCCTAAAAAATATTAGTGTGTTTGTCAACTATTAATATTTTAAACATTCTATTATTAATAGAGTATTTTCTAATATAAATTAGAATTCATTCTACTAATAATAGAGTAACACTCTACTAATAGTAGAGTAACACTCTACTAATAGTAGAATGTTAAAATGCTGAAACCCTTTATTTATAAGGAAAACCCCCAAAACCCCCTTCTCTTATATTCTATATGGGTAATATTTTGAGGTATAAAAACCACCCCTTTTTATCCCCCTGAGGGGGAAATTCCCCACTGAGAACCGAGCAAAGAAAACCACTTCGCTCGAACCTCAGGGGGTTAATATCGGCTTAATCGCCGAAAACCCTTTTATTTCTCTCTATTTTTTTCTTTTAGAACGAGAATGAAGTCAATAGCTTGAACGGTAACGGACTGAGCAAAGCGAGGGAGTATAAGGAGTGAAAGGCGAAGCGAACTATTGACGAAATGGAGTTCAGACACTTGAGCTTGAAGTTCTGTCAAAGACAGGACTTCTGGCTAACGCCGAGTGGCAGGGTGAATTGCCCTGCAAAGGGCAAGAGGGCAAAGCCCTAGTCAATGGGTCAACTTTCAGTTGACACCTTTAAGGGCGTAGCCCTGCTCTTAATCTTTTTCTTTTTGACAGAATACAACCGTAGGTGTATGATAGGAAAAAAGCAGGTGACCAAAGTATTTGGTATCACATGCTATACCAAAAAAATTTGGAATAGAATAATATAGCAAAAATATTATTCTGTTATCTAATTTTGAAGGTATGCTTTTGACTTTGATCTGTATGTTTTGATTTTTATAATTGCTTCATGCAGGAGAAATTAAACTGAGAAAAAAGGAGTTGTTAGAATGGCTAATATAGCAAAATTCACTAAAGGAGCAGTTAATGGTTTATCCCTGCACGATACTAGAGCAAAGAAACCCAACGGAGAATATTATAAGCATAAAAATCAAGATATAGACATAAGCAGGTCGCACTTGAATTATAATCTAGCACCTCATAGTTTAAATCCTAGAGAGTTTGTAGAAAAGCGAATTAAAGAGATTCGATGTCTTAATCGTGCTGATGTTAAAGTTATGGCTACTTGTATAGTTACAAAGCCAGCAGGAGTGAAACCCGAGGAACAAGAGTTGTTTTTTAAAGAAACTTATAAATTCTTGGAAAAAGATTTTGGAAAAGAGAATGTAGCTGGTGCTTGGGTTCATCTTGATGAAACAACTCCACACCTGCACTTTTCCTTTGTACCAGTAACTTTTGACAAAAAAAAAGAATTATATAAAGTTTCTGCGAAGGAAGTTTTAAACCGGAGCTATTTTGAAAAATATCATACTCGACTTGAAAAGCACCTAGAGAAAATTTTTGGGCGTGAAGTTGGTATTTTGAATGGTGCGACAAAAGAGGGAAATAAGAGTATTGATGAATTGAAAAGAGAAACTGCCATTAAGACCTTGAATGAGTTAAAAAAGTTTGAGGAGTTTAAGAATACTCCTGCACCTGCTCTTGAAAAACTAGCAATGAAATTAATCCCTAAGGAGCATTTTGGAATGTTTAAACGGATTGAACTATTAGAACAGGACATAAATACTCTTAAAACAGAGAATAACACCCTTAAAACAGATATTAAGACAGATATTAAGAGCAAAGATATAGTGATAAAAAAGCAGGAACAGGAAATAAAGAAAATTAATGTAAAAGTGCAGGATCAAGAAAATTATATTGATAATTACAAAAATAAAATATTGCAATTAAAAATTAACAATAGAGATTTTAAAGAAAGACTTGATGAAGCTCAAAAAATAATTAAATCTGACCCAGAGCTCTTAGATAAATTTTTAAAAGCAAAAAAAGAATTTGAAAATCAAGTGTTTAGTTTTGGAGTTGAATAATT
>CAZOVL010000110.1:0-7271 GCA_964583185.1 uncultured Bacteroides sp.
GGTCCGTCTCTTTGTTACTGGGAGTCTGGATCTGGCTCCTGGGGCTGTACTAATAATCCCAATGAGGCTAATCACATGGGAACTTATACTTGGTGTTGCAATTGTGCTAAAGCAAGAGATTCTTGTGGTAATTTATAAACGATTATGAGGGAGGATTAATTTTCTCCCTTAAATAAAACAAAGCATGAAGAAGTTAATATTTCTTATTGGCATTTTATTGTTAGTTTCCTGTAATACTAAAACCAAGAAACAGAACGTTAATGATATTCTGGTAGCAGAGGCCATTGGAGAATATCATTTATTGGATATGGATATGTTTGTGGATACTATTATATACATTCCTTTAGAAACAACGGATAGTATCCTGTTGGGCGAAATAAAACAGTTAATAGTAGAAAACAATAAAATAATAGTAACCGATGGTAATTCATGTAAAGTATTTGGTATTAATGGCTCATATTTATACGACATAGGTAAAAGAGGAGAAGGTCCTGAGGAATTTCTACTTGTTCGATCCCTTGATTTTTTCTCGTCAGAAGATAAATTGTTGATTGATGTATATCCTAATAAATATTTATTGTTTGATTTTCTCCAGAAAAACATAAGCACATTAAAGCGACCTGTTATAGAAGATGAATATGTATTTGGTGAAACTGTGTTTTTATCATCTGATTATTTTCTTTCAGATCGGTTATCATATACAAAGATAAGTGATAAGGTGCTTCTTTGGGGGAGCAAAAGCGGTGAGACAAGTGATTTTCTGTTATTTTCAAATGAGCAATCTTATGAGAAAACACTAAGCAGTTATAGTTCTTTTGAAGTCTCTAAAATGTTTCGTTATGAAAACAAATTACGCTTCTATAAAGAACTAAATGATACCATATTCTCTGTAGATAAGGACAAAAGTATAAGTCCAGCTTATACCTTTAAACTTGGCAAATACAAGGTAACACCCGATTTGTTTTTAAGTAGAGATGAGTCCAAACTTCCGACAAAAGTTTGGCCACTTAATCTGTTGGAATCAAAGGAATATTTGTTTATAGAGTTCTCTTTCAATAATTATGCACCAGAACCTTTTGACTTCATACAAAAATACAGTACTGGTCATGAAGTAACAAAAACAAACACCAATGTATTTTCTGTTTTTAACAAAGAAACAGGGGAATTAAAGTTAATGAAGCAACCCATAAAGAGAAAGCAGGGTTTCAAAAATAACATCGATGGAGGATTAGTATTTTGGCCTTCTTATATCTCATCCAACGACGAAATGATCACTTTTTGCAATTCGTATGAGTTCTTGGAACATTTTGAGAATGTCAAAGATGTCCCTCCACATATCTCCGAATTGATAAATAGAATTGAACAGGACAGTAACCCGATAGTGATAGTGGCAAAATTAAAAGAGATGCAATAAGGTACTATCTCTTCGAAGATGCTAGTTCTAACTTGAAGGGATAGTGTCTGGAAAAAAGGTGGAATTTTAAATAGGTCAAGCTATGAAAATGAAGTTTTTTTTATTGATTTTATTAATAATGTTTATTTTCTCATGTAGAAGAAAAACAAAAACAGTTATATCTGATTTTCGAGATGTTGACATCTCCCTATATGCCAAAGATGTTCAAGAACTCCAAATAGATGAGAGTTCGGAGAGAACAGCTCTATCAATTAATATACCTCATATTGCCAATGAAAATGTATTTCTTAAACTATCGGCTTTTGTAGATTCAATTGAGTACATAAAGTTGGAGAATATTGAAAACTCTGAAATTGGAGTAATTGACAAGATAGATATAAAACATGATACTATATATATATTGGATCGATATAAGACTAAATCACTTAAGAGGTTTAGTCTTAAAGGGAAATATATTGATGCAATCGGTAATATGGGAGAAGGACCTACTGAATATAATGAACCAACAGATTTCATTTTAACAGATAAAAATATAATACTTTTTGATCAATTTAAATGTAGATTGATGTTTTTTAATTTAGATGGTACCTATTTGTATAGTAAAAAAAGTCCTTTCTTATTTTTAAAATTCCATCAATTCTCAGAGAATCAATACATTTTCTATTCTTTAGATGCGGACAATGATCATCTACCTTCAATACTTAATTACGCAATCATTCAAAGTGATTCTAGTTTCATGGTAAAGAATAAAGCGTTCTATAGGGATAAAACAAAATCATTGAGCTTCTATAATGAAACAAATTTTTCTCCTCAAGAGGATAAGATTCTTTATCATCCTCCTTTTAATGATACTATTTTCTCTATTTCTTCATCAAATAAAGTGGCTGTTGAATATATAATAAATTTTAGTGATAAGACTATTCCAAACGAATATTTGCTATTAAAAAATAGAGATAAATTTCTGAAAGAAATGAGGAGGGATAATTATATTTCCTTTTCAGGTACCTTTTTTGAATTAGAAAAATATTTGTTTTTAGCCTTTCAGAAAAAAACATTAAATTATAATGTTATCTATAATAAGATAAATAATACAATCCAATATGGCTCTATTATGGAAAATGATATTAATCTGATTTTCCCATTTAGTAATATTAAATATGCATATGACAACACACTTGTTGGTTATTTTAGTCCTTCTGAGTTATTAGCACGAACTGACATGATTGACATAGATATTCTAAAGAAACAAATAGGAGAAAAAGGGCTAGAATTATTGAGTCAAATGAAATACGATGATAATCCGTATCTTTTGTTTTTTCATTTTAAAAATTAGAAGATTATAGTTTTATAAGTATCTATTAAAATGTTGCTTAACTAATTGTCCAAAATAAATTAGGATATCCAATCAAATTGTTATGACTTAAAATCAATTATTGCTTTAATGTACCACGGGTTAAATATTAATATTAAAAATGAAAAAGATATATTCACCAATCTTCTTGATCTTCTTATTCGTTTTTTATATGTGCAGTAAATCCACTATAAAGAATGGAGAAGATATTTTAGAAATAGATATTACAAATCTTCCAAAAAAAACGATAGGTTATGGAGATTCAATCTATTTAAAGTCTAGTAGAGTTGTTGAATTAGCAACAACGGATGCTAGTTTAATTGGACAAATACATCAACTTGAGATTTTTGATAATAAAATTTATATTTTAGATGGCTTGACATCTACTATATTAGTTTATGACTTAGATGGTCGCTACGTGAATAAAATAGGAATGAAAGGTTCAGGAGGTGGAGAATATTTGAATGTAAACTCTTTTTATATTGATGAAAAAGAAAACACTATAAATATTGTAGATAATTTAAGATCTACAGTTCTTCGATATAGTAAAGAAGGACACTTTATGCAAAAGATAGGACATAACAATTCATCTTTGAATTTTGCTAAGAAAATAAAAGTAATTGGCGATTTGTTATTTTGCTATGCTGCAACTAATTGGGATGGTAATAATATGTATTTCATAGCTGATAAAAATAACTTGTCGAAACTAAAAGAAGTTAGAAAATATGTGGGAAATTACACTGTAACAAGAAGTTTTAATTTCTCCAATCAACCTTTTGCTTGTATTGATGGGGAATTACATTTTAGCTCCTTATTTACGGATACTATATTTTCTTATAAAAATGATACTATATTTCCTTGCATCATAATAAAAAATAAGCCCAACGTAAGCTCAACAATATTAAATAAGAGATTAGAAGATTGCCAGTATGACTATCGATATATTATAAAAGAAATATTAAGAGAAAACACCTATAATACAGGAATACTTAATTATTTTGAAAACAAAAGATACGTTTTATGCGATTTTATGGTAAAAGATAAGCCAATAGAGGCGATATTATGGGATAAAATAAAAAAACAAGGAATATATCTTGATGATTATTCATATGGTCTGGGTCTTTCCTATTTTATTTCTACATCTAACAACACTATTATTCGAGTTTGGGACGCAATGGATATACATCTATTCCAAGAAGAATTGACTAAAAATAAAACCTTAGAAAGTGAATATCCAGTGGAAATAATAGAATTAATAAATAGCTATAATTCCGAAGAAGATAACCCTATCTTACTTTTATATGAATTTAAAGAAGATTGATAACATAAAGTGAGGTTTTTCTTTAATTTGGATAGCTGAAATTAAAGAAACAAGGTTAACTTAGTCTAAAAAAGAATGACAAGGAAAGATTAAGACATCTAAAGCGGAGATTCTGCTAATCGTCAAAAAGATTGAATATAATATGTGCTGATATGTATAAATATATTGCTTGAGTCATAAAAATAAAATGTAAATGAAAAAAATAAGATGTAAATTGTTAATGACACCATTAACAATTGTTTTTATGCTCGAATATGCTTGTCAAAACAAAAACAAGGAAGATTGGAAAGCCAATAATAAAGAACACATATTGGAGAAGCTTTCGTTTGATATTAGCAAACAGAAGACATTAGATAATTCAGACTCTATAACAATAAGAGAAATTTCTAATACTAAAACCACCAAGATATCTAGACTAGTAGAGACTGATAAGTTGTTTGTCTTTAGGTACTCATATAAAAAAACAGAATTCCAAAAAGTTTATAATAAAGATAATGGGGTTTATTTGGATGGAATATCATTAAACTCTGAATGTTTTACTAGTAAAATCTATGCTAGCTATAAAAGGTACTTAGTTTCAATTGTCTCTACAGAATATTTAGACAGTATTCTACTCATAAAAAGCAGAGATTCTAAAGCATGGAATAAGATAATTCTTTCTGCTCATCCTATAATAAAGAAAATATTACTTAACTCCACAGAAGGAGAGACTGATGATTATATTATTATTTATGATCTTAATATATAAAAGATACCAATCTCAATAAATATGAAACACCACCTATTGATTATAACTGTTTTATTTGTTTTATTACAATCTTGTTCTAATAAAAAAATCATTGAAAACGACTCTATAGATAAAAATGAGAAAGAAGCAGTAACAGATAAACCTGCAGAAGTAAAAGCAATGTTAATGGAGTTTACAGATTTCAATTATGAACTGATGTCAAATGGAACAGTGGAAGCCATACGCAAAGCTGATTTAAGATTTCAAAGTCAAGAAGTCATAAGTAAGGTGTATGTGAAAAATGGATTACAAGTGGAGGCTGGTCAAATGATAGCTGAACTGGATAAATATAAATTGGAAAGTAGTTTGCGTTCAGCTCAAGATGCTAAAGATAGAGCTTTACTTGATTTGCAGGATGTCTTAATTGGACAAGGATATAAATTAAAGGATTCGATAAATATTCCTGATAACGTTATGAAAATAGCTAAGATTAGAAGTAATTACGACCAGAGTATTAACAATTATTCAATAGCTAAATACAATTTGGAACAAAGCACACTTCGTGCACCTTTCAAAGGTGTTATAGCTAACTTATGGAATAAAGAGCATAATTATCCATCGGGGGAGGTCTTTTGTACAATCTTGGATAATAAAAACTTTGAGATATTATTTCATGTTTTGGAAACCGAAATAAACTTAATTAAACTGAATGATAAAATTTTAGCTTCTCCGTTTTCAACTTCAGACTATGTAGTTGAAGGACATATTACTGAAATTAACCCAAGTGTAGGTCACAACGGAATGATTCGTGTTAAAGCAACGATTCCAAATAAAGAAAGTAAAATTTATGAAGGAATGAATGTAAAAGTAAGGGTACAACGTCTTTTAGGAAAGCAACTTGTCGTTCCTAAATCAGCATTATTACTACGTTCTAATAGAAAAATAATTTTTACCCTAAAAAATAACAGGGCAATGTGGAATTATGTGGAAACGGCACAGGAGAATTCTGAAAGTTATGTAGTGACTGAAGGTATAAATGTAGGAGATAGTGTGATTTATGAAGGAAATATAAATTTGGCACATGAAAGTCCAGTAATAATCAAATAACTAAGAAAGAAAGAATGGAATTAACTAATAGAAATAAGAATTAAATCAATAACAATGAAAAAAACTTTTAGGAGGACTAATAGTCCTGATAATAACTACAATTGCTATATTTAATGTGAATTTTAACTCTCAAAGATCTGGTTTGTCGTTATTAAGTTTAGCCAACATTGAAGATTTGACACAAGAAAGTAGTAGTGGATCTGAAAGTGTTTTTATTACTGATATAGGTACCTGTCCATGGGACTGTAGAGATATTCTTATTTCTGTAAATCCTACCGACAAGATTGTATTGGTGTAGGTTCTTTATCTTGTCAGGCTGGTACGTATAATGTTTATAAGTATGCTGGACCATGTTATGAGACTAGATAGTTTTTGTGTCTAATTTTCAAGAGAGTATATTTTTACTCTCTTGTGTAAGAAATATATTATGTATAAATATTTAATCATATCAATTGTTCTTATCTTTTATACCTCATGTTCATTGCAGAATGTATCTAACGATGAAGAGATACCAATATTAAATTTTTCGGATAAAATAGATGTGGAATATCTCCTTAACTTTTTTGAATTAGATGAAATTGTACCAATAGAGACTACAGATTCATATCTTGTTTCTGATGTGAAAAAAGTAATAAGAAATAACGATAAAATCATTTTACTATCTAGTGATAACAGAAGTGTTTTTGTTATTGATATTCATACAGGAAAAATATTGAATCATTTATATCAATTAGGAGGAGGACCTGGTGAATGGAATTACATTATGGATATTACTTTTGATGATGTTTCAGAACAAATCTTGATTCTAAATGATTATGAAAAATTATTAGCCTATAGTTTGCTAGGCGATTTCCTCTGGGAGGAAAATTTAGAGGCGTTATATAATTATATGACCTATGATAAAGGTAAGGCTTTTTTTTATGGTCCACTTGATGGATATTCATCCTATCCATATTTGTTTAAAATATATAGTTTGAAGGATAAGACATGGGAAGATGTGGGAGATGATCGAAAAGTAGAATTCCCTATAAGGAGTAAAGGACTACAAATGGTGAGAAGTAAGCAGATATGGTTCACTGCTCTTTTAGATTTTAGATTATATGTTTTAGATAATAATGAAATTAAATCTCAATATCAGCTAAATGTTGATACCTCTAATTTAACTGAAAACTTAATAAAAAAATCAATATCTAATCCAGTAGAATTCTTTAATGAAGTAATGGTTAATGAATTAGTTTATAATGTTAACTCTGTACGAGAAACAGCAAACTATCTATTCTTTTATACTAATCAATCCGAACTTTTTATTGTTAATAAAGAGAAAAAAGAGACTTCTATGATTGATTTCTCA
>CAZOVL010000111.1:0-7218 GCA_964583185.1 uncultured Bacteroides sp.
ATGGAGTGGAGAAAACAGATGGATTTTATATACGATGCATAAAGAAAGAATAAACTAAGCTTTATTTTTTCTGAAGAATAAACTCCATTTTCGCATATTATTTTCACCCCACTTACAAGCCTTGTAGCTGGTCTGTTTGTCGGTCTAGGACCGAAGGCCTGTCGGTCTAGGACTGAAGGGTGCTCGGTCTAGGACTGAAGGGTGCTCGGTCTAGGACCGAGGGGTGTTCAGTCCTAGACCTATTTTTCTTCCTTTCTTTTTCTTACTAGAAAGGTTTAGAATAAAAAGATTTTAGTCTCACTTTTTATTCTAAACTCACTCTTCTAAGGTTTGGACTACTAAGTAATACATTGCACTTTTTATCAGAAAAAAACCACTATTTTGGATGAGAAAATATATTTTTATAAAACAGTTTTCTATCCTAACTTTTTCAAAAGATGGGTTAAAATATATTTGGATTATATGAGGCTTTTATCCATTTTTTCTATTATTTTTGCAGTAATGAAGGAATTATCCAGACATATAGAAACTTTACTCTTTGAGAATGATTGTGTTATCATTCCCAATTTTGGTGGCTTTATAACTCATTACATCCCCTCAACCAGAGATGAAGAGGAACAGTTATTCATTCCTCCAATGCGTATGGTAGGTTTTAACGAACAGTTAAAACTCAACGATGGTCTTTTGGTGCAATCGTATATGTCTGTTTATAACACCAGCTTTTCTGATGCTTCTAAACAAATAGATAAAAAAGTAAGCAAACTTAAAGAGGAACTATTTGAAGATGGCAAAGTATTATTCCCCAATATTGGAGAATTACATTACACCACAACAGGTGCCTATGAGTTTACTCCATTTAACAATAAGCTTACCACTCCTTCATTATATGGTTTGGACACCTTTCAATTCCTAAGTTTAGAAGACTTGGAGAAAGTAAGGAAACAATCCATCCACCCCACAGAAGACAAGAAAAACTATAACATCAGAATTAATCGATTTGCAGTTAGAAGTGTTGCTTCGGTAGCTGCTATGTTATTTATGTTTTTCTTTTTATCTACTCCGGTTGAAAACACTGAAATTGTTGAAGGTAATTATGCACAATTGTCATTTACTGAACTGCTGAATAACTTGGGAGAGAAACCATTGACTTTGGTGGAGATACAAGGTAAAGAACTAAAAGAGAAAAACACCCAAAGTGTTCAACAACCCATCAGAACCAAAGAGGTAAAAGTATCTAAACCCATAAGTTCAACTGCTTCAACAACCTCTCAAGAGAAAAAAGTAACAGAAACCGTAGTACAGGTAAAACCAGTCTCCACCCCTTCAGTTACTACAACAACGGCAGTTTCTACTAATGTACAGTCTAAAAACTTTCACATCATTGTGGCTAGTTCCATTCCTTTGGATGTGGCTATGAAAGAAGTAGATAAACTACACGATTTAGGTTATGATGATGCTCAAATTATCCAAAAAGGAGATATTGTTCGCATCAGTATAATAAGTAGTACAGACAAAAATGCCGCTTATCAAAACCTAAACAAAATTCGTCAGAATGAAAAATTTCAAGACGCTTGGATGTTTACTGAGTAATTAAAATTTTCTTTCTCTATCACTCTCCTCATTTCTACTTGTTTATTTGAATAGCATATACAAAGTATGGATATTGAACTATTCATCCTTTTAGAATTCAACAATTAAAAGAAAGATAAAACTTGTCAACCTATCTAAAATACTTTCTCTTCTGAATTATTTATCGTTTCTTTTACTTTTCCTAATGATTGATTGCCCAAACGATATGAGTAAAAACATCAATAGACAAACCATTCAATCCCTACAACAAGGAGACCATAAGGCTTTTGAGCTAGTTTTTACTTCTTACTACAGTAAAGTTAAAACTTTCATTTTTGGGTATATAAAATCTGAAGCTGATGCAGAAGAACTAACTGAAGATCTTTTTGTAAATCTGTGGATTAGCAGAGAAAAGATTAACCCCGACAAGTCTTTCAACTCCTATTTGCATACCATTGCTCGCAATGACAGCCTCAATTTCTTGAAACGAAAATTAGTCCATTCAAACTATATTAACCACACCTATCTATCCGAACAAAGCTCCACAGCAGAGGAGGATTTAATAGCAAAAGAATTGGGTTTACTCATTGACGACATAATAGATGGTATGCCTGAGCAACGAAAGAAGATTTATTTATTAAGTAAAAAAGAGGGACTAAGCAATGCTGAAATTGCAGAAAAGCTTAACACCACCAAACGCAATGTAGAAAGTCAGTTGAGCCTCGCTTTAAGAGAAATAAGAAAAGGTATTACAGTCTTCTTACTGCTATTATTCAATCATTTCTAAAAAAAAATCAAAGTTTATCACTGAGTTTTTCATGATCAGATTGTATTAGTAATAGAAACAGTTCTTAGTTATTAATAGAATCAAAAATGAATTATGAAACTACAATCAACTCTTTTTAGATCTCTTATTTTATTCACTTTAATATTAAATATGTCTTGTGATGACAAAAATAAGGATGAACCGAAATACTATGGTGTGCCCATAACATCGGTAGAAGCTACCTCGTGTGTTAACCTTACCGGACGGGAAAACTGGAAAGTTAAATTTGGCTCAGAGAGTGGTAGAGTTTCCTATCAGTTGACACTAAATGAAAAACAAATGCGAGCTACCCCTATGAATGAAAAGGAAGTTCAACATTTTAGTAAAGGATATAAAGAGGGAACTATTCCTTTTCAAGGATATATGCCTTCATTAACTATACTTTTAGTTCCTGATAACTATTACCCTAAATCGAAAACCAGGATTTCACAACCGAGTATAAACGGTGAGTTGATTATTCCTAATATCACCAATCAAACCACAAAAGAAGGATTGCGTGAGGTAGATGTTCTGCATTGTAAATACAAAGGAATAATTCAAAGTGATTTAACAGAAGTACAATTTACCCATAAAAATGCACTGATTGACTTTGAACTGATTGATATCCCCCAAGGTGCAGAAATAAATATACCGCTGTATAATGAAATCAATTATTTACCTTATAGAATGGATTCATCGAACTACCGAGTGATATGTAAAATAGCCAAAGATCAGAAAATAGAGATGAGAATTGGGAGTAAGATTTACACTACTGAACCCGGTTTAGCTCTTAGAAATGATACACATTACCAATGTAAAATACGATTTGATTCAGAAAAAGAAAAATTACTTGTTGAAGACTTAAGAGAAACCGTATGGAGTGAAGAAGGAGATATTTTAGAATAAATCACCTTAAATACTAGCACTCTTTGAAATATTTTAATAATCTTGAAGATTCAAAGTAAAAAGCAACCATCCGAAGAAGAAATGCAAAAGAAAATTATTACTATTGTCAGTACCTACTTACAATCAAGATTTAAGCCATCCACAGAAGAGCGAGTTCAAAGATGGTTGATAAAAGAGGAACATCTTGAGGAAAAGGAGGTGGCTTCTTTGGATTATTGGAACCACATTGAAAACAGGACAACTACTGAAACCGATTTAGCACTGCAAAGAGTAAATCAACGGATTGGACATACAACAGTTCAAACCGGAAAAAAAATCCCTATCTATAAAAAATGGAGTCGTATTGCTGCAATAGTTCTCCCCCTTGCATTAATTAGTGGAGGATACCTTTTTTACCAGACCAAGAGTTCAATGATAGAAGTTCACCTAGCTTATGGAGAACAGAAACATCTGTTTCTCCCCGATAGTTCTGAGGTATGGATTAACGCAGGATCAACCCTTCGCTATCCTAAAAAATTCAAGAACAATCAACGAAAAGTAATCTTAAATGGAGAGGCTTATTTTTCTGTAAAAAAAGATCCCCAAAAACCTTTTCTAGTAAACACAGACAAACTGACTATTCGAGTTTTAGGTACAGCATTTAATGTAAAAGCTTACAAAGATGAAAACAAGATACTCACTACTTTAACCAAAGGAAAAATAGAAGTGAGAACAAAAAAAGAGACCTTGGTATTAAATCCTAATGAACAGTTAAGCTTCAACAAACAAACGAAAAAAATAAAGGTGGTAGAAGTTCCTTCTAATGAAACAACTGCTTGGCTAAACAACCAACTGATTTTTAACAATGCAACATTAACTGAAATCTTTCAAACTTTAGAAAGAAAATTCAACATAAAAATCAAAAGTACTTTCTCATTATCTAATAAGTTATACACCATTAAGTTTCTATACGGAGAAGAACTGGAAGAAATCTTAGAGCTATTACAAGAGATCGTTGGTTTTAGTTACGAACTAACAGACAATGAGGTGAAGATTAATCCACACGCTTAGATTTTAGATGATACGAAAAGCAAAACATCCATTCAGGGCATGGAATAGAATGAACTTATCGGTTTTTCTACTCCTGATTCCTTTCTTGCTTATAGCACAGGAAAATAAGGTGACCATTGAAGGACAGAATATATCCTTAACGGATGTTTTTCAACTCATTGAATCACAAACAACTTTTAGTGTGGCCTATGAACAATCCACCCTCGACTTACAACGCAACATCACTCTCTCTTTACATCACACAGAAATAGATAGAGCAATGAACGTCATTTTATCTTCTACTCCTTATACTTATCGAATAAAAGATTACCACATCATTATTTATCCTCAGAACAAACAACAAACAGACCTCAATACAGCTACTGTATCTCCTTCTTCAACCTATTTTATTCAAGGTATTCTATTAGATAAAACAACCCAAACTCCCATTAATTATGCTTCTATTACGTTATTAGACTCACTTTGTCTACCTCTTGATGTTACAACAAGTATCAATGGTGGATATTTTGGATATAGAAGCCACAAACGTCCTTACTATTTAAGAATAAGACACATAGGCTATGAAGAAAAATTAGTTACCTTAAACTTCACTACAGAAATGCTAGATGTAGGAAACATTCAACTTATAACCCAAAACAACCTTTTGGATGAGGTGTTGGTTTCTTCCCTATTAAATAAAAACTCGCTGAATAAAACCACTCATTTAGTAACTAAAAAAATGAGAGATAAATCCTTAACAGCCAAAGAAATACTGGGCCAAATTCATGGTATACACTATGACAAACAAACAGATAAACTCAGTCTGAATGGGCAAACCTCTCAACTAATGTTATTCGATGGAATTCAGTACTCTGAAAGTTACCTGGATGCACTTTCTCCTAACCAAATTCACGCCGTTGAAATAATAACCGAGCCGTCAGGCAGACATCTCATAGAAGGGAAAAACAGCATTATTAATCTTATTCTGAAAAAGGATTATAACGGTTATGACCTCTACCTTAACAACAAGGGAACAGCCGGATTAACCCGAGGAGATGGCAATAATTGGTTAACGAGAGAAAATCCAGGTGTAGGGTTTACCTATAGTAAAAATAAATTCAATCTTTTTGCTAATTATTCCTACTCACGTTCTCAATTCAACACCTTAACTTTCAGAGCGGTAAGCAACCGGGGAGATTTAGAAGCTGAGTCGGAAGTTAACTCTAAAGCAAACCCCAATAACCAATATGAGTTTCAAAGCAACTCTATGGCATTAGGATTAAATTATAAGTTCAGTCCTAATCACATCCTTTCTTTCCAATTAGATTACAATTTCGAAAAAGACAATAAAGAAGAGTGTTTCATTTTTAATGTTTATGACCGAACGAAAAATACACACAGTAGATTCTCCAATAGTGTGGGACGTAAAATTTCAGCAGATGATTACGTAGGTACGCTATATTACAATGGAACAATCAATGAAAGATTAAAGCTGTATAGCGACATCACCTACAACTATTTTAAGAACACTACTGAAACTCATTACGAGTATTTAAACAGCACCTATCAAACAGGAGCAAGAACACCCGAATACAAATACCACACCAAAGCAAACTTAAATGTCAACTATCAATTTCCATCTAATCTACACTTAGATATTGGATATGTAAACAGCTGGAGGACATACGAATTAGGTGTAAAATCAACCACCTTGAAATATAAAGAACAACGAAACAAACTATTCTCTTTCTTATCGTTTACACCCCATAAAAAGCTATCCATCAAAGGAGGATTTGCGGTTGAGCACTTTACTATTCATCGTGATGAGATAGGAACCAATCGGTTTGCCTTGTTTCAACCCTCATTCTACGTCAACTATCTACCCTCAAAACAGCTCAAACTAAATCTGTCGTATACAACGGTCACCCAATATCCAAACATCTATCAACTCAGTCCTGTTCAGGTGGGATTAGACTCATTGGTTCACATCAGTGGAAATGTAAACCTATTGCCCTCTACAGAGCGAACCTTATTGGGAACAATAACATTATTTAATCGATTCACCCTTACTTCTACTTATCAACATCTATCCGATTACATTGGAGAGGAACTCTATCCTCCTTCTATTTTTGGTACACCTGACGAGCCTCATTTTTATTATTCACACGGATTCACTTATAATAACATGGATATGAAAAGATACTCTGTTCAAGCAATATACGATCAACCGCTAGGCAACTACTTCAATATTTCATCCTCAGCACAATACTATAAAAATAGCATAAAGAAAGGAAGAGTAAGTAAAGCGGTTGATGGATGGCTATGGAATTCAGAACTGTGTTATTTTAATCCTAAAATGAAGTTAGGATTTCAATTGGGCTATTTCAGAAACTTAGCAAAAGATGTTACTCTACAAGGAGGTTATAGCTTCAACTCTGATTATTGGCTTATTTCTTTCAACAAACAATTTTGGGATAGAAAAGCTTCCATACGCTTATCTTATGTCCCTCCTCTTTCTTGGGGAATAAGGAAAAAACAAAGCAAACAAGTAAAAACACCCGATTACAAAGAGCATTATACTTTTGACCTAACACCTCACCAAAACACATTGCACGTACACTTCGTTTTACGTTTTAATAGTGGTAAGAATATGAAAGCCAACAAGCAGTCGACAACTGAAAAAGAGAGAAGAATACGAACAGTGGGAAATTAAAAGAGAAAAGATTTTTTTTCTTGAAAGGAGAATCTACTCTAGTGTTCTTCTTTTTGAAGAGTAGCTAGCAAAGCATCTATTTGAGGTATTAAAGGCTCTATTCCGTCGTTTATTATAACAAAATGAGCTCTTTTCTTTTTCTCTTCATCATCCAATTGACTAGATAATCTGCTTTTTACTTCTTCACGACTTGAAT
>CAZOVL010000112.1:0-7190 GCA_964583185.1 uncultured Bacteroides sp.
GTGAACCATTTATTCGTAAGTTTTCGTTTATGTATTCCGGATATTTCTATCTTAAATAGTATAAGTGGATATAAGAAAAGTCCCTAGTTGTTATTTTTAGAATTCCTCAAGTTAAACATTGTAGTATCTAAGAAAAAATGGCCATATTTGAACTCTTTTTTATTGTTTTTAGTTGAGTCACTTACAATTAAATGATTTTTAGTTGTTGCTTGTTTTTTATATTTGTATCTTTGTCGGCCGAATAAACTCTTATTAAGTCTCATTTTGATACTGTAATATTGTGGAGAATAAAGAAGGTAGGAAAGGTATATTAAGCAATAGAAAAGCATATATTATTGACTTAACAAATGTAGAGAAAGACGAATTGCGTTTTGACTATAGTTTGGATAATGCTTTTTTTACAGAATTAGATCAAACTGAAATAACAGAAGGAAAAGTTGATGTTTCTTTGTTGGTGAAAAAGGTTTCTTCTTCATTTGAGTTTATTTTTAATTTAAAAGGATACGTGATAGTTCCTTGTGATCGCTGTTTGGCTGAGTTAAAATTCCCTATTGAAACAGGAAGGGAATTATTAGTGAAATTTGGTGATCAAGCTGAGGATGTAGATGATGATTTGATTATAGTCTCAGATGAAGAGAGAAAACTAGATGTAGCTTGGTTGTTATATGAGTTTATCCTACTATCATTACCTATAATGAGAGTTCACGAAGAAGGGCAATGTGATCCCGCTATGTTATCATACATAGCAGAGCACGATGCTTCATTAGCAGAAGAGGAGGAGGAACTTGATCCTCGTTGGAATGATTTAAAGAAAATATTAGATAATAATTAAAAAATAAAGAAATGGCAACACCAAAAAGAAGACAATCTAAAACTAGAACTAGAAATAGAAGAACGCACGATAAAGCGGTGGCACCTACTTTAGCTATTTGTCCAAATTGTGGAGAATGGCATGTTTTTCATCGCGTATGTGCTGAGTGTGGCTACTACAGAGGCCAGATTGCAATTGAAAAGAACGTAGCGTTATAATCAGAGATTATTAATCCTTTTACTTTTTCCTTTTGGGGTGTTTAACTCCAAAGGATTGATTTTGGAAAAAAATATTCTAATGAGTAATATAAATGCAGTAGTTACTGGTGTAGGTGGATTTGTTCCGGAGTATGTGTTGAATAACGATGACATCTCGAAGATGGTTGATACCACTGATGAGTGGATAATGACTCGAATAGGAGTTAAAGAACGGCGGATTTTAAATGAAGAAGGCTTAGGAACTTCTTACATGGCAAGAAAAGCTGTTAAACAACTTTTAAAAAAGACAAACACCAATCCAGAAGATGTAGATTTGGTTATTGTAGCTACTTCTACTCCTGACTATGCATTCCCTTCAACTGCGTCAATCGTTTGTAAGAAGAATGGAATTACAAATGCTTTTGCTTATGATTTACAGGCTGCTTGCTCCGGCTTTTTATACGGGCTAGAAACAGGGTCGGCATTTATTCGCTCAGGCATATATAAAAAAGTAATTATTGTAGGTGCAGATAAAATGTCTGCTATAGTTGATTATACAGATCGTGCAACATGTCCTATTTTTGGAGATGGTGCAGCAGCATTTTTACTAGAGCCTACTACCGAGAAATTTGGTGTATTGGATTCAAAACTTCGTACTGATGGACAGGGTTTACCTTTTCTTCATATTAAGGCTGGAGGTTCAGTTTGTCCTCCTTCTCCTTTTACTGTTGAGAATCATTTACATTATGTATATCAAGAAGGGCGAACAGTCTTTAGATATGCAGTATCCAATATGTCTGACGTTTGTGCAGAAATTGCAGAACGCAATAACCTGACTAAGGATACTATTAATTGGGTTGTTCCTCACCAAGCTAATTTAAGAATTATCTCAGCGATTGCTAATCGTTTAGAGTTACCCGATGAAAAAGTTTTGGTGAATATTCAACATTATGGAAATACCAGTGCTGCTTCATTGCCTTTATGTGTATGGGATTATGAAGAAAAACTGAAAAAAGGTGA
Organism: uncultured Bacteroides sp.; assembly: GCA_964583185.1. GTDB lineage: Bacteria > Bacteroidota > Bacteroidia > Bacteroidales > Bacteroidaceae > Bacteroides_E. Next base: position 2,029 of record CAZOVL010000112.1, read on the forward strand.
TAATATGATTTTCACTGCTTTCGGTGCAGGGTTTACCTGGGGTGCACTTTATTTGAAATGGGGATATGATGGAAGCCCTACTTCAAAAGAATAATTACGAATGACAATTAGAGACGCATCTTATTTAATATTTGGTGCGTTTTTTTATCTTAATATAAAAAGTTATGCATAAAGCAGGATTTGTAAATATAGTAGGGAACCCCAATGTAGGAAAATCTACGTTGATGAATGCACTGGTTGGTGAAAAGGTTTCCGTAACTACTTTTAAGTCGCAAACAACGAGACATCGTATTATGGGTATCTACAATACGGAAGATGCTCAAATTGTTTTTTCTGATACTCCAGGTGTTATAAAGCCTAATTATAAGTTACAGGAGTCGATGTTGAATTTCTCTTGCTCTGCTTTAGTTGATGCTGATATTCTACTCTATGTTACAGATGTAGTTGAAGACTTTGAAAAAAACAGTGATTTTATAGAAAAGGTTAATGCGTTAGATATTCCTATTTTATTATTGATTAATAAAGTGGATTTATCAGATCAAAAGAAGTTGGTGGATTTAGTTATGGCTTGGGAGAAAATGATGCCCAAGGCTGAGATATTACCTATTTCTGCACTTAATAACTTCAATGTTGATTACATAATGCAACGTATTAAAGAACTCTTGCCAGATTCTCCTCCCTATTTTGGAAAAGATCAATGGACAGATAAGCCTGCTCGTTTCTTTGTTTCGGAAATAATTAGAGGAAAAATACTTCTTTACTATGATAAAGAGATTCCTTATGCTGTTGAAGTTGTAATAGAGGAGTTTAAAGAACACAATAATCAAATTGATATTTATGCTGTGATTTATGTTGAGAGAGAATCTCAGAAAGGCATAATCATTGGTAAGGAAGGAAAAGCACTGAAAAAAGTGGCTACCGAATCGCGCAAAGAGTTAGAGCGATTTTTTGATAAGAAAATATTTTTGAAAACATTTGTGAAGGTTGAAAAAGATTGGCGTAATTCCAATAAAGGATTACGTAATTTTGGTTATCAACCTGAATAAATAGATTAATAAGAAGAATTTCATGGGAAACTTAGTTGCTATTGTAGGGCGTCCTAATGTGGGGAAATCAACCCTTTTTAATAGACTTACACAAACTCGTAGAGCAATTGTAGATGATACTGCAGGAACTACACGTGATCGTCAATATGGAAAGGTTGAATGGTTGGACAATGAATTCTCCATTGTTGATACTGGTGGATGGGTTGTTCGGTCGGAAGATGTCTTTGAGGATGAGATAAGAAAACAAGTGCTCATAGCTGTTGAAGAAGCTGATGTTATTCTCTTTCTAGTTGATGTGAAAAATGGCTTGACTGACTTAGATGATGAAGTCGCCAGTATTTTAAGAAGAACTGAAAAACCTGTAATCGTTGTTGCTAATAAAGCAGATAATAGTGAACTGCATTATGGTGCAGCTGAATTTTATCGGTTAGGTTTAGGAGACCCTTATTCTATCTCTGCAGTAACTGGTAGTGGAACGGGAGAATTATTAGATCTTGTGGTTTCTAAGTTCAAAAAGAAACAATTGGAGATATTAGATGATGATACTCCTCGTATAGCTATTGTAGGACGTCCCAATGTGGGAAAATCATCTGTGATTAATGCATTCATTGGAGAAGATCGTAATATAGTGACGGAAATTGCAGGTACTACACGAGATTCAATTTATACTAAGTACAACAAGTTTGGCTTTGATTTCTACCTAGTAGATACCGCAGGTATTCGTAAAAAAACAAAAGTTCGTGAAGACTTAGAATATTATTCTGTTGTACGTTCTATCCGTGCTATTGAAAACTCAGATGTATGTGTGTTGATGTTAGATGCTACACAGGGTATTGAAGGTCAAGATTTGAGTATTTTTTCTTTGATTCAAAAAAATGCTAAAGCTTTAGTTGTGGTCATTAATAAATGGGATTTAGTAGAAGATAAATCTCCTTTGGTAATGAAGACTTTTGAGAAAGCGGTGCGTAACAGATTTGCTCCTTTTGTGGATTTCCCTATCGTATTTGCCTCTGCATTAACCAAGCAACGTATAATGCGTATTTTGGAAGAGGCTGGTAGAGTATATGAGAATAAAAAACTTCGTATTTCTACTGCAGAGTTGAATAATGAGTTGCTACCTTTTATAGAGGCTTATCCCCCACCATCAATTAAAGGTAAGTATATTAAAATTAAATATATAACTCAATTACCCAATACACGTATTCCTTCGTTTGTGTTTTTTGCTAATTTACCTCAATATATAAAAGAACCATACAAACGCTTTTTGGAAAATAAAATGAGGGAGAAATGGTCATTAACAGGTACTCCAATAAATATATTTATGCGTCAAAAATAAGAACGTATTTTTTTATATAAAAAGTCCCATTTACAATCAAGTAGATGGGACTTTTTCTTTATTGTGGTTCAGCATTATGCCTCTCAATATCTTTTACTTTCTTGAATAAATCAGAGGCAAATACAAAGTTGTTTAGTTTTTTATTTTTGGCTGTTAGGATGGTCTCTTTATCTCCTTCCCATTCTTTAACTCCTTCGTGGATGTAGATGATTTTCTCACCAATGGCCATAACCGAGTTCATATCGTGCGTGTTGATTATGGTGGTCATATTAAAATCTTTGGTGATATCTTGAATTAACGCATCTATCACTAAAGAAGTCTTAGGGTCTAAACCGGAATTAGGTTCGTCACAGAAAAGATATTGCGGATTTAGAGCTATGGCACGAGCAATGGAAACTCTTTTTTGCATTCCTCCACTAATCTCAGCAGGATACTTATCTTTTGAATCAGTAAGATTAACACGATCTAAACAGAACATGGCTCGTTTAGTCCTTTCCTTATAGGTGTCACGGCTAAACATATCCAGAGGAAACATTACGTTTTGCAATACAGTCATTGAATCGAAGAGTGCTCCACTTTGAAAAATCATCCCCATTTCACGGCGTAAATCTTTCTTGGCATACTTATTCATTTGAATAAAGCTTCTTCCATCGTAAAGAATGTCACCTACTTCTGGAATTAAAAGTCCAACAATACATTTCATTAATACTGTTTTTCCTGATCCACTCTGTCCTATTATCAGATTGGTTTTTCCATTTTCAAAAACAGCATCAATGTCTTTTAATACCGTTTGTCCATCAAAAGATTTACTGATGTTCTTTAGTTCAATCATGATAACAATAAATTTAATATGAGGTCAGAAAAGAGAATGAAAACACTACTAGCCACTACTGCATTTGTTGATGCTTGTCCCACAGCAATGGAACCTCCCTGTACTGAATAGCCAAAATATGCAGATACACTTGCTATGATAAAGGCAAAAAAGAATGACTTAATATAAGATATCCAAATAAATCGTTCTACAAATGCATATTGAAGCCCATACTCCAAGTCTGTAGCAGACATTATTCCTCCAAACCAACTTGTTGAAAACGCACCAATGATACCTGCAAAAATACTGAATGAAACTAAAATGGGAATCATAGTAACCATAGAAAGAATCTTGGGCGATATGAGGTAGTTTGCAGAGTTTATTCCCATAATTTCCAATGCATCAATCTGTTGAGTAACACGCATTGTTCCTAATTCAGAAGCAATGTTTGATCCTACTTTACCCGCCAGAATAAGACACATAATGGCTGAGGAGAACTCTAATAGTAAAATCTCTCTTGTTACATAACCAACAGTCCATCTAGGCATCCAGGGACTTTCAATATTTATTTTTATCTGTATGGTTATAACCGCACCAATAAAAAAGGAAATCAACAATACAATACCTATTGAGTCGACACCTAGCTTTTCAAGTTCTTTTAGATACTGTTTGAAAAACATACGAAAACGCTCAGGTCTTGCAAAAGTCCTTTTCATTAAGATTAAGTATTCACCAAATTGAGCTAATTGTTTCATGCTTAAAGGGATATATTTAGTTGCAAATGTACGGTTTTTCGTCTTATTTTACTAAGTTTGTCACAAAATAATGGGAGATACAATGGGAGAAGATAAAATGGTGTTACGCACCGAAGATTTGGTAAAGAGATACGGTAAACGGACAGTGGTTGACCATGTTTCCATCGATGTGAAGCAGGGTGAGATTGTTGGGCTATTAGGGCCTAATGGTGCCGGAAAAACAACCTCTTTCTATATGACCGTTGGGTTGATTACTCCCAATAAAGGGCGTATTTTCTTAGATGATTTAGAGATAACAGATTATCCTGTATATAAAAGAGCTCGAAAAGGAATAGGGTATTTGGCTCAAGAAGCTTCTGTTTTCCGTCAAATGACGGTTGAAGATAATATCGCTTCAGTTTTGGAGATGACTGATATGACTCGAAGTGAACAAAAAGATAAACTAGAGAGTCTAATTGCTGAGTTCAGGTTACAGAAGGTGCGTAAAAACAACGGAAATCAACTATCTGGGGGAGAAAGAAGACGTACTGAAATAGCTCGCTGTCTAGCTATTGATCCTAAATTTATTATGCTTGATGAACCTTTTGCAGGTGTTGATCCCATTGCTGTAGAAGATATTCAACAAATTGTTTGGCGATTAAAATATCGTAACATTGGTATTTTGATTACCGACCATAACGTACAAGAAACATTGAGCATAACAGATCGGGCTTATCTGTTATTTGAAGGGAAAATTCTGTTCCAAGGAACCCCTGAACAGCTAGCTGAAAATAAAGTTGTTCGAGAAAAATACTTAAGTAACAGCTTTGTGTTGAGAAGAAAAGACTTCCAACACGAAGACTCTGAGTTAAAGGAGCTGTAATTCCATTCTATTATTGTAGATATTGTGAGGAGAAAAAATAGAGTAGAAAGGCAGTATAAAATGTTTTTCTCAACTTACCTAATCCTTTATAGAGCTGTGCTTCTACTGTTCGCTTTGATATATTTAATGCCGAGGCTATTTGATCATTCGATAATCCTTCCTTGTATGATAATAAAATAATTTCTTTACATCTTTCCGGTAGTTTTTCAATTTCTTCATATACCAATTTAAGCATATCGTTTTCAGTTTCTAAGTCACTGGTGTTGTATGGATAGATGGTAGATAAGTGAGCTTGTATTAAAGAATGCGAGATGTATTTATTATGTACCTCTTGATGTCGTAAGTTGTCTAT
>CAZOVL010000113.1:0-7172 GCA_964583185.1 uncultured Bacteroides sp.
GGTCTAGGACCGAAGGGGGTTAGGTCTAGGACCGACTAGTTTTCTGTTTAGATTATCCCTTTTTTATTGCTCTTTACCTTTGAAAATAACTCTGGGAAATGGGCTTCTATTTTTTCAACAGGTATTTGAGTAAATAGACCACTAACCAACGTAAGATATTCAGGAGAATGATTTTTTGAACTCCATTGTAATTTAATACCTAAAAGTTCCTCTGTTGTTTTACCAATATCAAAACCAAACGATTCAAGAGAAGGTCGTACTTTCTCAGGATACAGACAGGATTTATCTAACCTACGTGTACATTCTTCCTTTGAGCAAAAATGACAAGCTCCGGCAAAAAAAGCTTTACTACCTATCAGCTGTTTTTCTACCCTTAATAGTTGAATATCCAAATCTAAGCGAACAGCTTTAATTATTCTTTCTGTTGCTTTAATAAGTTCTTCAGAGTTAGCTGTTGATGAATGAAAAGAGTGTGGAAGTGTTATTTTTGTCCCCAAAATATAGGCTATTTGATAGTTGGAAAGATATTCATCTGTATCAAACAAAAAAGGAGGACATGCCCACGATTTCTTATATTGGGGACACACTTTACAAAACTCAATGAATTTAGATACATCTCTGTACTCAGTCTTATATTGAGATACGGGAATCGTTGCTATGAAATTCTCTATATGGTACACGTATAGTAATTTTAGAAAACAAACATAAGGATTATTTATAACAAGAAATATCAATTTTCCGATTATATAGTCTAAACCAATTGAATGGAAAGTCAACTTATAATTTTATCTTTAGCTTTGAAATAGATAAAAGAGTTTTCATTTAATAAAGCAATTATGCAGATAGCAGAAGATTTACTTAAACAAATCAATTTTATTAAGGAAATAGATAAAATAAAATATATATTAAGAAGGACTAAACTAATCAATAGTAACCGTAGAGAGAATGACGCAGAGCATAGCTGGCATCTAGCCATAATGGCTCTTATTCTAGCTGAACACAGCAATGAAAAAGTAGATTTATTAAAGGTGGTAAAGATGTTACTTATACACGACATCGTTGAAATTGATGCGGGAGATACATTTATTTACGACACGCAAAAGAGTCATTGCAATACGGTAAATGAGCAGGTAGCAGCGGAACGAATTTTCGGATTACTTCCTACAAGGCAAAAAGAAGAGTTTATTGCTCTTTGGCTGGAGTTTGAAGAAAGAAAAACACCTGAAGCAAAGTTTGCCAGAGCAATGGATAGACTAGAACCTCTATTACAAAATGCCTCTAATGACGGAGGTACTTGGAAAGAGTTTAATGTTGATTACCAAGAGGTTTACCAAAAGAAAGCTGTCATTAAAGAAGGATCAGAGAGCTTGTGGAATTATGCAAACAGATTACTCAATGAGAGTGTTGAGAAGGGGATTTTATCTAAGAAAGAATAAAGTTACTCCACCCTTCTCTTTCATTACATTATCTCATTTTACCCAAAGAAAAGATAAGCAAACAATACAGAAGCAATCAATCCTACCAAATCGGCAATTAACGAATAAGATAGTACGTAACGTATGTTTTTGATAGCTACAGAACCAAAATAGAGTGCAATAACATAAAATGTAGTGTCAGTCGTTCCTTGTACAATACAGCTCAAACGACCGGCAAAAGAATCGGCACCCAACGTCTGCATTGTATCTACCATCATTCCTCTTGCACCACTACCACTTAAAGGTTTCATTAACATAGTAGGCAAAGCATCTACCCAAGCAGTATCTAAATTACAAAAAGTTACTCCTGCTTTTATCCCGTCAATGATATAATCCATAGCACCGGAAGCTCTAAAGACACCTATAGCGACAAGAATAGCAATTAGATAGGGGATAATTTTTATAGCCGTATAAAATCCTTCTTTAGCCCCTTCTACAAAAGCATCATACACATTTATTTTCTTACGCAGTCCCGCAATAATAAAACCACAAATAACCAAAAAAAGCAATATATTGGCAACTGCAGTGGCATGACTAGCAATCAAGTCTCTTTCTTTTGTCAAAAACAAAAACACCAGTCCTGCAACTAGAGTGAGAATAACAACAAGAGGGATCAAAATAGCTCGATGATATAAATTTATTTGTTGTTTAATGCCTACTAAACAGATGGCCGTCAGTGTAGACATTAAAGTAGCCAATAAAATAGGAATAAATACATCGGCTGGTGCAACTGCACCTAGTTGAGCACGATACATCATAATGGTAACCGGAATAGCTGTTAATCCGGAAGCATTAATGGCAATGAACATAATCATAGGATTACTCGCCGTTTCTTTATTGGGATTCAGATCTTGTAACTCTTTCATTACATTTAACCCAATAGGTGTAGCTGCATTATCTAACCCCAAAAGATTAGCGGAGAAATTCATAAACATTCTTCCTATCACCGGATGATTCTTTGGTATATCAGGGAATAACCTACCAAATAAAGGTGCAGCTACTCGTGCAAAAGCATTTATCACTCCTCCTTGTTCACCAATACGCATTATACCCAACCATAAAGCTAAAACTCCGGTTAAACCAATGGATATTTCAAAACCACTTTTTGCGGATAAAAAAGTAGCATCAATAATATCAGAAAACACTTCTGTATTACCTGTAAAAATAGCTGTTATACAAGCAAAAACTAAGGCTATCAAAAAAAATCCAATCCAAATATAATTAAGAGCCATTATTTATTGTGTTTCTGTTGTTGAACATCATTAACTACTCGCTGTAGATTTCCACCCCATATCAATGCGATGTCTTTTTCCGAATATCCTCTGCGAAGCAGCTCTATTGTGGTATTAATTAACTCATTCGCTGCACTACACCCCTCAATTCCTCCTCCACCATCAAAATCGGAACCAATACCTACAGAATGAATGCCCCCTACTTCAATGATATGCTCAATATGATTTACTGCATCAATAATCGATGCAGTTCCCTTTTTTACTAAAAAGCCATTATATAAACAGACTTGAACTACTCCACCTGCAGTAGCAATAGCTTTGATTTGATTATCTGTTAAGTTTCTAGGATGATTACATAGCATCCTTGCAGAAGAATGCGAGGCTATTACCGGAGAAATACTCTCTTGTAAGACATCATAAAAAGTAGATTCCGCTGCGTGAGAAAGATCAATTACCAACCCCATTTCATTCATACGCTGAACCACTTGCTTCCCAAATTCACTCAATCCATTATGCACCACTTCTCCAACTGCAGAATCACAGATGGCATTGGCTCCATTATGGCACAAGGTAATGTAAGTAACACCTAACTCTTGAAACAATTTTAGGTTTTCCAGATTCTGCTGTAAGGCATGACCATTCTCAACACCTAGAAAAATAGCTTTACGCCCCTGCTGTTTTAGTTGAATAGCATTATCAAAAGAAGAAGCTATCCCTGCATAGTCTCTATTTTGTTCAACTTGATTCTTCATTTCAAGCAGTAGCTCTCTTGCATATTTTGTGGCATCAGTTACAGGATATTTCTGAGGAATATAAGCCACAACAAATACAGCATCCAATCTTCCTTCACTCATTTTAACCAAGTCAACTTGTGCCATTTCATCCCTACTCCCAAAATCCACCGTATGTTCTTCAAAAAGCATTGGCGTATCACAATGTGAATCCACAGTAAGAGTTTGGTTGTGAATTTTTTTTGCTTGTTTAAAAAGTTTTGCCTCATTAATAAATTGGCTAAACAAAGATTGCATTTCCGGATTATCTCCTTCTGTTGCCATATTTTCAGGATGCCATTGTACTCCCATAATCCTTTTACTAGGATATCCTTCAATTGCTTCAATAATACCATCGTGCGATGTAGCTACCACCTTAAATCCTTTTGCCACTCTTTTTACTGCTTGATGATGCCTAGAGTTCACGCCTACTTCTTCACTTTGCAATATTCGAAATAAAACAGACTCTTTATCCACGTGTATTGTATGTACAGGTTGTTCTTTGTTTGTTAAAACACTATGGTTTACTGGTTGAATAGGATATTGAGAAGGGATATCTTGCCATAATCCTCCACCAAAAGCTACATTAATAACCTGCATACCTCTACAAATACCCAGAATGGGTAATTGATAATCGGAAGCTATCCGTAGAAGAATAAAATCATATCGATCTCTTTCAGGATCAACCTCGGTTAACCCCTCTAATGTAGGCTCACCAAAATAACATCCTCCAATATCTGCACCTCCTGATAATAAAAGGCCATCCATACGTTCTACTAATTCTCTTAAAGTATCTATTTCATCAGTGGCTGGAATTAAAAAAGGAATTCCTCCAGCATTTTGAATGGCTTGTATATATGCTTCGTGTAGTCTGGATGTCTGTGTATCAATATTAACAGATATACCAATAATAGGATTATTATGTAAACGACTTAGTGGTTTTTCTCCTACACGAATTGTATTAAAATCTAGGATTGTATCTGACATTTCTTTTTATAAATATAAGAAACAAATATACAAAATATGAGTAGAGAAATATACTCTATTCTATGAAAAGTAGAACTCAACAATAGAATTGTGAAATTCTTATCCAAAGGGTATAAAATAAGCTAAGTAAGAATAAATCAATGAGTTTTCTTAGATATAGAAAATTCATTAAAGAAAGTGAACTTCATGATATATGGGTGTAATTCTTCCTCTAAAATAAACTAAAGAGGAAGAATAAGAAAACAAAGATTGAAAAGCAATTTCATCCTTGATCTGCACCATTAATATTCAACTTAAAGCTATAGCCAAAGAAATCTGCCGCTTTTCGGCATAGCAACATACGTTGCATAAAAATCTCAAAGTAATCCATCACCGAACTAATAGTATGATCAATATCCAAGTGAAGGGTTATTGTTTTCTTCTCTTTATCCAAATTCAAATCCGACTGTTTAACAGCATAATTCACCCTGTCGTGAATATCAGAAAAAATAGTCTCTTTATTTCTCACTCTACTACGACGCACATCCGTTTTATCAGCTAAAATAACTGCAGCAACAATTGCATTTACAGGAAAAGCAGCAGCTTCATCGTGGTTACCTATGGCATTCACAATCATCGCTGTTTCTTCATAGGGCATTCCCATATTATCTAATATCCGGAAAGCCATTAGAGCTCCACTCTGTGCATGATCGACCCTATTTATTACATTCCCTATATCGTGCATAAATCCCGCAATCTTAGCTAATTCTACTTTACGTTCATCGTACCCTAGGTCTTCTAATAATTTACCTGCAACCTCAGCACATTTAGTTACATGAGCAAAGCTGTGTTCAGTCAATCCTAAAGCAGCAAGAGAAATATCTGCTTGCTTAATATAAGCTCTTATCTCTTCTGAGTTCTGAATGTCTTTAAATACCAATATCTTATTATTCATATCGTCCTTATTTTTAGGTGTTAGCATCTACTTGTAATTGATAAACAGTATAGAAAGGAAAAGGATTTGAAAAAAAACAGAAAGATCTATAAAAGAAGAATAAAACTCCAAGTTTTGTACTTCCAAACTATACAAAATTATTCAAAGTAACATTTATTAATTTAAGAGTTATATCACTTGTTTTCCAAACGGACAAAAAGCTAAAGGAACCATCTTAAAATGCTGTTTCCCAAAAGGAAGCCCTATGATGGTGATTGAAAGTAAAATACCCCAGAAAATATGAGTGAGAGTAATGGGTATACCTCCTATAAACAGCCAAATAACATTCATTATAAAGCTGATGCATCCGGAGCTACTTGCAGCAGGAACAACCTTAGAGCCAAAAGGCCATAATGCCATGATACCCAACTTAAAAGACTGTAAACCGAAAGGTATTCCAATGATTGTAATCATCAATAAAAATCCAGCGGTAAAATACTCTAAGGCAATCATAAAACCACCACAAATTATCCAAATTATATTTCCAAATGTCTTCATCTTTTTTTATTTTGTTTTAAAGCAAGCACCACTGAATTATTTTTCTCTAGGCTGTAATCAATAAACAAAAATAAGGAGTTACATTAAAACAACAAACTTCTGTACAGGTTTTATATTTCTAAAATCATCTATGAATGTCTTTGGGTTTGGAAACTGACTATCCAAGTAATGCTATAGATTAAACAAAAGTTTTCTTCAACATAAATACACCTAAAAATAAACCCCAAAATCTGTTTTAGATTTTGGGGTTTATTTTAAAATTTCAGTTCGTCTCTCATTTACTGAATAGGTATTTTATCTATTCTTTTTTGATGTCTTCCGCCTTCAAATTCAGAATTGAAAAAAGCCTCTAACATATCAGAAGTTTCATTGATAGTAATAAATCTTCCGGGAATAGACAAAACGTTGGCATTATTATGGACTTTTGCTAATCTTGCAATTTCTTTATTCCAGCAAAGAGCAGCACGTATACCTTGATGCTTATTCAAAGTCATACTTATACCATTCCCACTTCCACAAATGGAAATTCCAACTTCAAACTCTCCTTTTTCAATCGATTCAGCCATTGGATGAGCAACATCAGGATAGTCCATACTTTCCTGATTAAATGATCCAAAATCTTTATAATTCCAGCCCTTTTTCTCAATCCAAAGTTTAACAAACTGTTTTATTTCATATCCTGCATGATCAGAACAAAGTGCTATTGTTTTCATCTTTATTATCCTAATATAGATTTTACTTGTTCGTATACATTCTCAGCTGTAAAGCCTAACTTTTGATCTAAAACTTGATATGGTGCAGAGAAACCAAATGATTCCATTCCGAATATAACACCATCAGTTCCTACTAAGCCAAGTAAGGTAACCGGAAGTCCTGCAGTCATACCAAAACGTTTTACACTGGAATCAATAACAGATTTTTGATATTCTTCTGATTGAGTTCTAAATACACCCTCAGAAGGAGCAGAAACAATACGAATCTTAACTCCATCTTTTCTTAATAGTTCAGCTCCTGCAATTAAAGTAGCAACTTCTGAACCTGAAGCTATCATTATTACATCAGGATTCTCATCGGAACCAGCTACCACATAGGCACCTTTCTCAACTTGAGAGTAATCGTTGTTTTGTGGTAAACTCTTAATGTTTTGTCTTGAAAAAATAAGACCTGTAGGAGTAGAAGTATTCTCCATAGCCATACGCCAAGCAACTGTAGTTTCTTCAGCATCAGCAGGACGCAA
>CAZOVL010000114.1:0-5148 GCA_964583185.1 uncultured Bacteroides sp.
AAAGGATATAACAACCCATAAAATAATTATAAAATTGTATTGTTTCATAACATCTATTTTTTCATTTTCAAGCTCAAATTAAATAGCGTGCCGACAGTAAATACTTTCATCAACTCCAACTTTTAATCAGCATTTTCTTAAAATAAGAAGAGTACATAAAAGGCCGCCTTTATACAAGGACGGCCTTTTAAAATCAGTCAAACAGATTTATTTTATAGAACCTGTGTTATCACTAAACTTCAAATAAACTTTTTGACCAGGTGTTCCTTTTACCCTTTCTTGATCATCACCAACACCACGATAAGCAATCTTACCATCAAGAACAAGGAATTCTGTTCTCCACCAGTCAATGTCCTCCATAAAATGCACACAAATACGAAGTTCACCTGCATTACTAAATGCCGGAGAAACAAATTCTCCGTCTGCAGTTGTAGGTACCGTAAACAAATCTTGTTCTGTTAATTGTTCTTCCCAACCTCCCGAAGCTACATCGCCTATCAAATAAACATTCGGCTCAAAGAACTCTACTGACTTATCATCTCCTAATACCGAGACATAAACTAAATACCAACCTGCATTGGCTACTTTGATGTTACCTCCTGAATCGGATAAACCGGCACGGTCAATAGATTCTTGCGAAATTGTAGCAGCAAAACCAAAGTCACCACCCCAATCCGCTTGTGGGGCAAACTTCACTTCATCATCTGCATTAAAGTAATAGATTCCCCAGAATGATCCTTTGGCACTATGAATAGGGATAAACTGATTCCATACGCCACCCCAATCATAAGCACTTCCGGTCATAAAGATATCATCCGGCGCACTGGTGTCTTTTACCGTATACCGATAATTAAAGACATCAAGTGTAATCCTTATTTTACCACCTTTCGCTATCTGTATGGCTCCGGGATTCTTTTCAGCCTCCCAAGTTATTAAGTTCTCACTCCGGGTATCCGTATCCACATCACTTCCAAGCGCTTGACCCCAATCTATACTTGCAGTAATTGCAGCTGCCGGATAAAACTTAAAGTTTTGTTCATCCTCTCCTATTTCTATATCAAGAACATATAGATTTTCATTTTCAGCATCTTGTGTCATAGCCATGGCTCCTCCTGGATTCCATCCAGTAAAATCACCTACTACAAAATAACCAGTAGGATCAGGTTCAGGAGTCGTCTTCGGGGTTAAATTAATACTAACCTCATTTCCCGCAAGAAGCAAACTTTCTCCAGAAGGAGTTATAGCAAAAGCTTCAATTGCAAGCTTCAACTCACGTTCCACACTTGCACGACTTAAATAGGCTCTTTGAGTTACACTATCTAATTCAGCTAAATTCACACGCAACACCCCATCAATGACAGTAAAAGGAAGGGTATAATCCTCGTTTATGCTTACCGAGTTAATAGAGATAACACTACCTTCTTCTGCTGTAGTCGAAGCAATACTGGCTATCTCCACAGAATCCGCTGTTGCTCCATCCATAATAATGCTAGCATCCTTTCCCGGAGCAAAGACAGCGGTTAATTGTTCAGTAGCATCTTCCTGAGGGTTAGACTGGGGATCAGCCCAGTCCTTGAAATCCTCATCACATGCGGAAAATCCTAGTGCTACTAACAATAATCCTACATATATTAATTGTTTTTTCATAATGAATCTTTCGTTATTAAGGTTATTACTTTAGTTCTCCCGTTCCGGTAGTAAAGTTTAAATAAACTTTATTAGACGGGGATCCTTGCACAGAATAGTCGCTCCCCATATCATCCTTCCAACCACTGGCAATATTATTATTTTCACGATAGAATATCTCACCCTTATAAAGAGTAAATTCTAATCTCCACCAGTCAACACCTTCAAGCACGGCACACATACGCACCTCACCGGAAGCGGCTAATTCCGGAGAAACAAATTCACCACTACCATCAACAGGATTTGTAAATTTCCAATTCTCATCATAATCCCATATCTCACCATTCGTAACACCAAACAGATAGACGGCACTTGGATGAAGTGACAATTCAAATTTAAAATCATCACCATCTAAAGTAGTTTTAATATGGACAAAATACCAACCCACTTTAGGCACAGTTATATTTCCATTATCAGCACCTGTAATTCCCGATTCGGCCTTATCAATTAAGGTTACTCGAGAATCTTCAGCACCTATATACTCCTTCTCTCTGGTTCCAAACATAAATTCTGCTTTTTCATTAAAATACACCATGGACCAGAACTGCCCATTTAAACCGGTGATCTGCGCCATCGGTTTCCAAGTTTTCCAATCATCTAACATAGAACCCACTAAAAACAGCGTTGTAGGTAACTCCAACTTGCCCTCCGTTGTTCCTAACACTTTGGGTAACTCTATGACATTAGACAAACAAGTTCCTCTGTCACTTCCAGTTACAAATGCCTTCAAACGCAGGAATACAGGCATAGGCTCTGTAGGAAAATCCTGATCTTCATTGTTTGCTTCCCATAAACTTAAAAGCACCGCATTCAGCTCAGAAGCTACAAGATTTACTTTAGCACTAAAATAAGCGGTTTCTAATTCAACATAATTAGCTTTCGTTTCTTCAGTGTCTTCAATGAATTCAGCATCAAGTGAAGCCTGTACTTTATAAGTCGTCGAAATGGGAAAACCATAATCCGGTTGTGAACAGGTAAGTTCTATTATCTGAGCATTTTTTAGGTCGTATACATTATTCAGTGCATTTGCCGGCACATTTAATGGAAACGATGAAGGATCCTTTAGTATAGGATTGCTGTCATCATCCGTTTCACATGCAGTAAACAAAGGCAATGCAAATATACTTAGCAGTACTATTTTGAATATTTTTTTCATAACACACATATTTTTTTAACCGCAGATACAAATTAGTATCCGGGATTTTGAGTCAAATTATCTTTGTTGTTATTCAGATCGGATTCAGGAATAGGATAAACATTATAGAATGAAGGAACAGAAGTTCCGTCCATCATACCCCCCTTCCAATCCCACAGGTATTTACTACCGGTAAACATATCGAAACGAACAAGGTCTGAACGACGACGCCCTTCCAAATAGAATTCGCGCGCCCACTCATCAATGAGTTCTTTCTCGGTTACCGTTTGAACCAGTCGCTTACAATTTGCACGTTTGCGTAATGCATTAATATCTGTAGCTGGATCACCTTCACCTAAACGGAACAAAGCTTCAGCACGTATTAAATAAGCTTCCGACAGACGTAACAAGGGTATATCTGTATCAGGAAACTCAGTATGACTGGTTGCTTTTCCATCTGAACGGATATTCTGCCATTTTACAATGGACAAACCATCATTGAAACCGGTAATGGCATCGGTCTTCAACTTACGGACACCACCTCCAACTCCTGAATAAAAGAGAGCCCGATCATCTCCTGCCTCCTCTATTATATCAACGGTCCGTAGCTTATATTGCATATCAAACGCATCAATCTTTTCATCTGAGTTCAGTTCCTCTTTCTTCGGAGCATCTACATCGCTTGGCAACATAGGTACATCTTCCAAGTTTGGAAAGAACTTTTCAATCAAGGATGCACGAGCAAAGATACAAGACCAACCATTAGTTGTTCCCATACGAGGCATACCTGCTGTTCTTGTTGAACTAACTAAATATATTGAACCACTGTAACTACGTGTTTTCACACCATCCTGACGAATGGGAAGAATGATTTCCTGCATCGCTCTTTCATTCTCATCATTATCAGCCATAAACAGTTCTTGATAAACAGGAGCCAATTTATAATTCGAGTTAATGACTTTTGTAGCATATTCTTTTGCGTTTTTATAATCAGCAGTACCGGTATATACCTCCGCATTCAAATATAGACGGGCACGAAGCAACCAATTTGCCGCCTTATCAGCACGACCGAAAGGAGCCTGACGCGGTTCATACATATCGCCTTCACATTCTTCCAATTCGTTTTGGAGATAAGCAAATAAATCGCTTCCCTTCTTTTCTACCGGAAGATCATTGTTAAAATGTTCCTTAAAAGGAGCTTTCCCAAAGAAGTCCAGAAAATAAGCGTAATGAAGGGCACGTAAAAAACGGACCTCTGCCCGTTGACGTAGAGATTCTTCGTCGGTCTTACCTTCCGTTTGGTCTAAAAAGAAATTATATTGCGTAATGTTATATCCTAAACGAGTATACAACCACTCCGTACGAATACTGGAAGAGTTCCAGCTAATTGAGGTAAGCTGAGGAATGTCCGGGTTATCTTGCCACGCCCAGATACATTCATCAGAAGGTAATTCATTGCAATTAAAAATGGTACGATAGAATCCGGACTCTCCTTCATCTTGCCCATCCAGGTCTTGAGCACCTGCAACCCCTTCTTGCCCGGTTACTCCCATCATGGCATAAGCTTTCACAAACACCTCATTTTGTTGGAAACTGGGTGTTAGTTGCGGATCAATTGCCCTGATATCCAAGTTTCGGACACAGGAAGTGGCACCCAACATGACTGTTCCTAACAATCCTACAAATAGTATCCTTATATAATATTTTGCTTTCATTTTATTTTCTATTTAATCTATATTTATATTAGAATTGAAGACTTAAACCCAACAAGAAAGTCATAGCTCTTGGATAAGGATTTTTATCAACACCACTGGCTATTTCAGGGTCAAGACCTTTATATTTACTTATGATAAACGGATTTTGTACCGTCGCATAGACACGACCTCCAACTCCTCTATAACTGCGAGACTTAAACAGCTCGCTGAACGAATAACCCAATGTGATGTTATCACAACGCACAAAAGAGGCATTCCGAACAAAATAGTCGCTCATTGCATAATCCCCTTTACCTGCAAATCCTAGTTTTATGGCATCAGCAGTAACATTTGAATAGGCATTATTTGAATACAATCCGGAAGTACTTACATTAGCCCTACTACTCAAGAAATCATAATAGACATAGTTATTCAAATTGGCACGAAGCGAGAAGCTGAAATCCCAATCCTTATACAATATTTTTGAAGTCAACCCCATCAAAACATCAGCCGCAGGTTTCTTATACATATACTTATCGGCACTATTGATTACGCCATCGCCATTACGGTCAACAAACACATTTTCAATGGGTTTTCCTTCACTATCGTAGACTTGTTGATATACATAGAAGG
>CAZOVL010000114.1:5248-7148 GCA_964583185.1 uncultured Bacteroides sp.
AATTGGGCATTAAAATTAGTCATTACCGGAATTTTCACCATATTCAACAAGTCATCGGTCTTCCGATAATACCCATCAAACGCACCGGTAATCCTTCCATTCAAAAAGCCAAAATCCAATCCGGCATTCCAAGTCGTTGTTTTCTCCCACTTCAAATCTTCGTTAAAAGCTTTCGGACGCGAATGCGAATAGTAGATATCACCAAATGGATATTGAGCATATTCATTATTCGCAAGATACAAAGGGATGTAAGCAAAATCATCTCCAATATCTTGTTGTCCGGTGATTCCCCATCCTAAACGAAGTTTCAAATCGGATAGGAAGTTTACATCTTTCAAGAAAGCCTCTTCTTTTATTTTCCAACCTAAGGCTAAGGAAGGGAAGGTACCCCAACGATTATCTTTTGAGAAACGGGAAGAACCGTCATAACGCATAGTAAAAGTAAACAGATAACGATTCAGCAACGAGTAATTTATACGGCCAAAATAGGAAACCAATGTATTACGGGTAGCATAAGAAGTTTGATCACGTAAAGCGGCATCCACTGCTTCTTCTTTTATGGGATCCCACCCTTGTCCTACATCATATCCGCTACGGTGAAAATGTTGCTCTTCACCACCTATCATCACATCAATGTCGTGTGCTCCAATGGATTTCATATATTGAGCATAGATATTGTACGACAGATTATATTTGTATTGTGTCTCTTTTCCATCCCATCCATAGTAATTATTGGAGAACGAATAAGGAGAAACAACCGTAGTCTGTGTACCGTCAGCATATTCCCCTCCTAAGCTGGCGTGAATACGCATATCGGGGAAAAAGTGCAGTTTATAATCCATCTCAACGTTACCTACAAAGTCATGACTATTTGCTTTGTCATTTTTGAGCTTCAAAGCAGCAACAGGATTTTGTGGCGCGTTTTTATTAACGGTATATCCCCAATCTTTATCACTAAATCCGGTTGTTGCTTCCATATTCTGCCAATACCCTCCTGAAAACTCATAAGGTATACCCGAATCAAAGACCGGGCGTGTCGGGTCAAGAGACAAAGCCCCTCCAATGGCTGCATCTGCATCGGCATACCGGTTTCTACCATTCATATATTTCGCATTGACATTCAGCTTCAAGTGATCGTCAAAAAAGGAAGGAGACAAGTTAACCGAAGCAGTAAAACGTTGGAAATTAGACGTTTTTATAATACCATTATCCTTTGTATAACCTAAAGATACCCGATAGGGTAAATTCTTCAATCCTCCATTAATGGAGACGTGATGGTCTGTACTCAAGGATGTACGGAAAATCTCATCCTGCCAGTCTGTATTGGCAGTACCTAAGGTAGCAGGTAACTTACCTTCTCCCCATAATTGGTCAGCATAAGCACGGTATTCATTACCATCCAAGACATCATATCGCTTTTGAGTGGTAGAAAGAGAAACATAACCGCTATAACTGACTTTAGGAGCTTGTCCACTTTTACCCTTTTTAGTGGTAATGATGATTACCCCATTGGATGCACGCGAACCATAAATGGCTGTAGCCGAGGCATCCTTCAACACCGTAAAGGTTTCGATATCAGCGGGGTTTACCATGGATAAACCATTGGCCATACCTTTAATTCCTTCATTGTCTATGGCTAGTCCATCAATCACAATTAAAGGATCATTACTTGCATTCAATGAAGACCCTCCACGAATACGGATTTGAGCCCCTCCCCCCGGGGTTCCATCATTTGATGTTACATTAACACCTGCAACCTTACCCGCGAACATATCTTGTGCATTGGTAGTGATACCCTTACTCAACTCATCCGGTCGAATGGCAGTAACCGAACCGGTTGCATCATCTTTCTTTACGGTACCATACCCTACAACCACTACTTCATCAAGTAGTTCCACAT
>CAZOVL010000115.1:0-7130 GCA_964583185.1 uncultured Bacteroides sp.
CCCACCATGCGAATCTTTGGAACTGCTGTAAACGATACTTTTGGTGATGTAGAAGAAACCGGAATTCTGATTGCAGTGGATGAGATTTTGGAAGAAAAACGTATGCGCCACATTGAGTCTTTTATTAAAGAAAACCCAAAGAATTTTCAGGTGCAGTCTACCGATAAAATTTCGTGTAGCATTCTTAAAAAAGATGAGTAATAGATTAAAACTCGTGTTGATAAGTTTTTTTGGACGTCAGCGTAAAATAGGCTTGTGCTGACTTGTCATGGAAAAAACAGAACAGGATACGGAGTGTAAATCTCTTTCCTTAGTTATAAAAATTAGCTGATTAAAGCTGATGACTGCGTACCTAATACCACGCTTTTCTCCATGGGTTTTCGAGTTTTAAGGAAAGCAGTATCAAACATACCTACGATGCCAATGGAAATTTAACCAAAGATTTAAACAAATGAATCACCCAAATTCGGTATAATTTATTAAATTTATAGAAGCATCTATTTTACGAACTTACCCACCTCATATACTACTAAATAGTAGTCCAATAATGTCAGGTTTAAATGGTTCTAGGTGCTATTTATGGCTAAAAGATTTACTTTTTGTTTGTAACAGTCATAGCATAAATAATATCCATAAATTTTTTGGTGTTAATTCTTAAACATAAGAAGTAATGGTTTTACAATAACCGATAATCACGATGAAGTAGCTTGGATGTTAGAATAATTATTTACTTGGGGACCTCACGGATAGAAAAAGCACTACTATTCATTATGGTATAGATGCTAGTACAGGAACTTGTAGAGGGTTGTAAAGTACAAGAAATCTTACAATAATTGGAGCTGGTAAATTTTATAAACAATCGAATGGGGTATTTAGAGGCATTCAATTATTACCAACCCCCCCTTTTAACTATAGAAGATGATGAAAATGAAATTATTCCCTTTAGTTATTCTTTTTTTATTGAATAGCAATTGTAAGTCGCAATACAATTTGTCAAAAATCTCAGAAACAGTTTATGAAGTACAAAAACTGAAATTTGAGGATAATATATATTTAAAAGCTTTGAATAAATATAGAAAAGATATAAAATGGCATGAAAAATTGGAATATTCTTGTGAGCGTGATACTATTTCTATCTTAGAACATGCTGGGGTTCAAGGAGATTTTCAGTTTACTTTTTGGAGTAAGGAAGATACTGTCTCATACACTAACGAAAGTGGTACATTTAAAATGACAAAAGAACCTTTATTTACTAACTATATGATGCAGTTGATCTCGCAATGGGATACACTACAAATTAAGAAAGAAGAAAAGATTAATTCGAATTTTATTCCAAATGAAATAATCTATGCTACGAGAATAATACTCTCAAATGGAAAATATACAATTTCGAGTATCTCTTTTCAGGATTTCTACAATCCTGAAAGAGATGTTTATAATCAGTATGATTAATTAATTGGTCCTTGTAAAGGACCATTCCTTAGAAATAATAAATTGAATAAACTTGTTACCTGAGTTCGATTAATGTTTCTTCTTGATTTACTATGAAATAAGGGAATAGCTTTATCAATGGAGATTTAATTGCTGAATCTCCTTAAATAGAGGGAAGTGAGCTGCCATTGATTTTCTGATAAAAATCTAAAGCAAAGACATCGGTCATACCCGAAATATAATCCAGTACAGCTTGAATTCTAACGAAAGGAGCCGGATTATGTAGGTCGTATTGCTTGGAGGCCCGGTTAAGTAATAACTTAGAATAAGTATTATTAGGGTTTAGAACAGCATTAATCATTAAGTCGAGTAAGGTAGATATAATTTTATATCCTGCAATTTCAACATCAACCACATCTTGTGAGTTGTATATTCTTTTCTGAGCTACTCTGCTACAATTCTTATAGGCTTGTAAGGGTCTCTCTCCAATAGATTTAATTAATGTAGAGTTGAATGATCCTTCTAATATCTCTGCCTGATTTTCTACAAAGGCCTGAGTACACTCTTGAATTAATAACCCTATAATAGAGGAGCGTAAGTAAGCAATTTGTTCGTTGGTATCTGTTACGAATTGAAAATGAGATCTGATTCGTTCTTGCCTTTCTGAGGGGAAGAAACTTAAAAATAATTCTTGGGTTTCTTCGGTTGATATAATTTTGAGTTTATGGGCATCTTCTATGTCCATCACTTGATAGCAGATGTCATCAGCAGCTTCAACTAAATAGACCAAAGGATAGCGAGCATAACGTATGGGGTTAGAGTCTATTTGCTTTATTTTTAATTTATGGGCTATGCGTTCATAACTTTCGATTTCAGAGTGAAAAAAGCCGAATTTTTGTTTTTTTGCTGCAACGGAAGTGAAAGGGTATTTCACAATGGAAGCCAAAGTGGAGTAGGTCATTACAAATCCACCCGCTCTTCTACCATTAAACTGGTGAGTAAGTAGTCGGAAAGCATTGGCATTTCCTTCAAAATGGATTAGGTCACTCCACTCTTCGGTTGAAAAATCGGATTTCAACCTTTGCCCTGCTCCTTCAGAAAAGTAGGTGGCAATGGCTTTTTCTCCTGAATGACCAAAAGGAGGATTTCCCAAATCGTGAGCTAAACAAGCGGCTGAAACAATACTTCCAATTTCAGGGAGCAAGGTGTTTTGCAGTGAAGAATCCTGTTCCATTAGTCTTCTAGCCACATCACTACCTAGTGATCTGCCTACACAAGATACCTCTAGACTGTGGGTCAGTCGGTTATGAACAAATACGCTGCCGGGGAGAGGAAAAACTTGTGTTTTGTTTTGTAGTCGCCTAAAGGGTGCAGAAAAAACCAGTCGGTCAAAATCACGCTGAAACTCCGATCGATTCTCTTTCTTATTTTTTTCAAAACTCTCCAATCCAAATCGCGTGGTAGATAATAAATCTTTCCAATTCATAACTTCCTTTTTGTTTGTTCTTTTTCTTCCTTTTGCTTGTTGTGTTTCACTAATTTAACGGCAAAGGTATGTGTTATTACACCAAATTCGTTATTTTCGTCATTAAATATAAAAATAAGTCCTCACAATGAAAATTAAAGTAATAAATAAATCCTCACACGCCTTGCCACAGTATGAAACAGAGCTATCGGCAGGTATGGATATACGTGCACATTTAGAAGAATCGGTAGTGTTAGGGCCTTTGGAAAGAAAATTGATTCCAACCGGACTATTTATTGCCCTGCCTAAAGGATATGAGGCTCAAGTTCGTCCTCGCAGTGGTTTGGCAATAAAAAAAGGCATTACCGTTTTAAATACACCCGGTACGATTGATGCAGATTACCGAGGGGAAATCTGTGTGATACTTATTAATTTATCTAAAGAAGCATTTGTCATTCAGAATGGGGAGCGAATAGCTCAAATGGTTATTGCGAAACACGAACAACCTCAATGGGAATTGGTGGAAGAGCTGGATGAAACCGAAAGGGGAGTCGGAGGATTTGGACACACTGGAAACAAATAGAAGGGATGAGTAATAAAATAGATGTGATAAAGACCAGCTTTCAAGCCCTTCTTTTTGCTTTTGTACTTCTTTTTCTATCTTCCTTTACCTTAGAGAAAGTGGATAAGGATTCTGTTGCATTATGTTCTTCAGTGTCTCAGCAAAAACATAATTACTTCTATCTCGAAGGCTTAAATAAGAAATACAAAGGGAGTTTGGATGAGGCCTATGAGTTCTTTGAATATAGTCTGTCACTAGCAGAAGAAGCCTCTGTGTTGAATGAATTAGCGATTCTTGAGGTTCGTATGGGCGACATTGATGGCGCTTTGAAGCGTTTGGAGAAAGCAGTTGCCATTGATTCTACAAATTATTGGTATGCACAGAATTTAGCCGGGTTATACTTGCAAAAAGATATGCGTGATGAGGCAATTCAGCTTACCGAACGTATGGTTGAATGGTTCCCTGCTAAAGTAGATGTTCTTTTTGCTCTTTTAGATTTATACAGTCAAACGGAAGATTATGAAAATATGCTTTTAATGCTTGATCGGATTGAAGAGAAAGTAGGTAAATCAGAGCAGATGAGTATGGAGAAGTTTCGTCTGTATATACAGTTCGAAGAAGAGGATAAAGCTTTAGAAGAAATAGAAGAGCTTGTTGCAGAGTATCCTAGTGATTTGCGTTATCGTGTATTACTAGGAGATGTATTGATGCAGGTAGAGCGAAAAGATGAAGCTTATAAGATTTATCAAGAAGTTTTGGAAGAAGAACCCGATCACGTGATGGCGATGTTATCTTTGGCTACTTATTACGAAAAAGAGGGCAACAAACAGAAGTATGAGGAATATTTAAATAATTTGCTGGAGAATAATAAGGTGGTACCTGAAATTAAGGCAAGTATCTTACGAATGATTATTTCTAAAGGGAACACCACAGAGGCTGATAGCTTAAATATTGCGGCTAAGTTCGAAATGGTGCTTGCTGCTGATGAAGAGGATGAGCAAATACCTTTGTTTTATGCTCAGTACCTAATGTCAAAGAAAGATAATAATGCGGCTAAACCTTTGTTGGAAAGGGTGGTTGAGATCAATCCTATGAACAAGGCGGCACGCCTGATGTTGTTAAGCATTGTAGCTCTTGCTAATGATTATAAGGGGATTATTGAGGTTTGTGAACCCGGTATAATAGCTACGCCCGAGGTCTTGGAGTTTTACTTCTATTTGGCTATTGCCTATAATCAGTCCAATCGATTGGAGGAGACTATAACCGTTTCACAAAAAGCATTGGAGCAGGTAACACAGGAAACACCTAAAGAGGTAGTCTCTGATTTTTATGCCATTATGGGAGATGTTTATCATCAATTGAATAAAGTTACAGAATCTTTTGCTGCTTATGATTCCTCCTTGGTCTATAACAACAAAAACATTGGGGTGTTAAATAACTATGCCTATTATTTATCTGAAAAAGGACAAAACTTGGACGCAGCTGAGGAGATGAGTTATAAAACCATTAAAGCTGAACCTAAAAATCCCACTTATCTAGACACCTATGCTTGGATTTTATTTATGAAAAAGAACTACGGAGAGGCAAAAATCTATATTGATGATGCTTTGAAGAACGGAGGAGATGAAAGTGAGGTAATAGTGGAGCATAGTGGAGATATCTATTATTTGAATGGTGAAAAAGAGAAAGCCTTGGAGTTTTGGCAACGGGCCAAAGAGTTAGGGGGAGACTCTAAATTGCTTCATAAGAAAATTAAAAAGAAAAAGTATTATAGTAAGTAATGATGTTGAAAAATTACTGGATTTCTTTCCTTTTTATTACCTGTCTGTTAGCTTCTTGTGTCACCACCCGCTCGGTGATGTCATCACTGGAAGTTCGAGAGGCTGCTTCATTATCTTCTCGTATTTCAACCTTTTTTTGGGATGAAACGACCAAGCAAAAACAAAAAGCCAAAGGAACGATGCGGTGGGTGAAAAAGGAATGCATTCAACTCTCCTTTAGAACTCCTATAGTACCTTCTGAAGCTTTACGTGTGGTATTTACGCCTAATAAAATTCAATTGTTTAATCGTTTAGAAAAAGAATACATCGAATTAACCTACGATAAATTAAAACGTAAGTTTCCGGCTTTATTAGGTTTCTCTGAATTGGAAGAAGCTCTTTATATGGCCATTCAACCGAAAGGAAAAGGGCGATTGAAAGGAACGCAGTTGGGACTTTCTTTTTTTGCAGACTATGATTTATTTATTGATAAAGTAAACTTGGAGGTGGTGGAGTTGTATTCTACAAAAATACCCAAGAGTTACAAATGGATTGATGAGGATGATTTTATAAATCAGTTAAGCCATGAGTAGACGCATATTTTTTGTGATACTGTTTTTTACTGCTGTTTCTACCCTTTTAATGGGGCAGACCAGCGATTTTATCAAAGAGCTGGAGCGTCAGCGCATGACTATTCAGCAACAGATAAAAGATACAGAGAATTTACTTAAAACCACAAAGAAAGATGTGGGAGGGCAATTGAATAGTCTAGCTACTTTAACAGGGCAAATTGATGAACGTAAGCGTTTGATTATGCAGCTCAATGCGGATGTTGAGTCAATGGATAAAGAGATTGTTTCTTTGAATAATCAGTTAACAGAACTAGAGAAGAACTTAAAAGAAAAAAAAGATCAATATGCTCTTTCTGTTCGCTATTTGCAGCG
The DNA here is from genome assembly GCA_964583185.1 of uncultured Bacteroides sp. Lineage (GTDB taxonomy): Bacteria > Bacteroidota > Bacteroidia > Bacteroidales > Bacteroidaceae > Bacteroides_E. The sequence goes on from CAZOVL010000115.1 coordinate 6,163, forward strand.
AAACAGGACGATCCAAGATAAATTAATGTTTATTTTTTCTGCAGAAACCCTGTCGCAGACTTACCGAAGGATGCGTTATGTTAGGGAATATGGTCAGTATCAGCAGAAACAAGGGGAGGAGATTCTGGAAAAACAGAAAGAAATTAATAAAAAGAAAATAGAACTGGAACAAACCCGTCAAGTTAAAATGGCTCTTATTGCGGCTCGTGAAGAAGAAATGGAGAAATTGCAGAGTCAGGAAGAACAAAAACGAACATTGGTGGGTAGCTTGCAACGAAAACAAAAAGATTTACAGAAAGAGATTAACAAAAAACGAGTTGAAGCAAATAAACTCAATGCCCGCATAGATAAACTGATTGAGGAGGAAATAGAAAAGGCTCGTCGTTTAGCAGAAGCTGAACGAAAGAAGACAGCCAAGGAGACGGGAAAAGTGGAAGAAAAGAAAACGCCCATGGGTGAATTTATTATGACTCCTGCCGATCAAAAGCTTTCGGGTAGTTTTGTTAATAACAGAGGGAAACTCCCCATCCCTATCTCTACTCCATACATCATTATTAGCCGTTACGGACAATACAATGTGGAAGGGTTGCGTAATGTGAAATTAGATAATAAGGGGATTGATATTCAAGGTCAGCCCGGTGCCGATGCTCTCTCCATTTTCAATGGAAAGGTAGCTGCTGTGTTTGAGTTTAATGGTTTGTTTAACATTTTAGTGCGTCACGGAAATTACATATCGGTCTATTGTAATTTGGCTAAAGCGTATGTGAAGTCGGGCGATGAGGTAAAAACCAAGCAAAGTCTGGGGCAGATTTATTCCGATCAGGGTGATAATAATCGTACTATTCTTCACTTCCAACTTCGCAAAGAGACCGTAAAACTTAATCCGGAACTTTGGATTAGTCGCTAATCATAAGAGAGTTCTGTTATCAATAAGAGAAAAACACTTGAGGTATAAATAGCTTGCTTTT
>CAZOVL010000116.1:0-6945 GCA_964583185.1 uncultured Bacteroides sp.
ACGATTCATCTGTAAAGATATATCGCAAAAAAAAGAATAGTAGAAATATTCTAATGATGTATCTTCGTTTTTCACAACACAAAAAAGAAAACAAAAAAGCTAGTATTGCTTTCTTCAGCTAAATTCGAGCTACGAAAGCTAAAAAACAAGAGGTCCAAATTAAAAAGAAAAAATGAGTAGTGAAAGAACGTCATTTTACAAGCAGACTTGAACTTTTTCTGTCTATTTTTCTCTTGGAAGAAAAATAAACAATACCTCATTAGGAGTCAGCTTAAAACAAATAAAAGAAGAAACAACTAATGTGCTTTCTTTTACTGTTTCCTTCTTAATAAATAATGATTCAATGCACCAACTTTGTTATCAATCACTTCAAAACTATCTAAAGCTTTGAAGAAAGAAGATAACGTAGAAAAACCGTGAGAACGAACATCAAAAGTAGGATCGAATTTACGCAAGATACTTCCTACTTCCGACATATAAGCCTGATCGTCATCTCCGGCTGCTTTATCGTATGCTTTATCAATGACCTTCACTAACTCCTTGGATAGGTTAGACTCTACAGAAGGTTCATTGGTGTGAATCAAATTCTCGCAAAAGGTAAATATCTCACACGATTGCACAAAAGCACTGGGTGTTTTCTTCTCTCCAATTCCAATAACTAAAATGCCTTCTTCACGTATGCGCTTAGCCAATCCGGTATAATCACTATCACTTGAAACAATACAAAAGCCATCAATATTCTTACCGTAAAGGATATCCATTGCATCAATGATTAACGAACTATCTGTTGAGTTCTTTCCTGTGGTATATGAGAACTTCTGAATGGGAGAAAATGAAGTCTCATTCAGCTCTGTTTTCCAACCATTCATCTGTGGGCTGGTCCAATCTCCATAAATTCTACGAATGGTGGCTTTGCCATATTTAGCCACTTCATCTACTACTTGTTTTAATAACTTGGGTTGGGCATTATCACCATCTACCAGAATGGCTATTTTCTTTTCTTCTGTCATACAGATTCTAATTAAGTTTATTCTTCCACGTAATATACAACTATTAAACAGATTGTTAAAAACAAGATTACTTTTTCTTCTTTTTAGCAGCATAAAAAAGAAAGAGAAAAACTTTAAGTTCTACAAATTTAAGACTATCTTTAAATGTATGCTAACCAAATGAACTTCGACTTTTACTCTGGGCAAATAGCTTGTTTCCTACTTATACTAGAGTTTATTGTTTTTAAAGATGAAGTGCCTCTTTAATTCTCTTAAATTAGTCGCTATGAATGACTCCCTATCTTATATATATGAAATAGATCACTTAATTCGTACTTTGAAGAGTAAAGGTATAACTAATAGTCGGGTCTTAAATGCCTTTAGAAAAGTCCCTAGACACCGATTTATAGGTGAACACTTAACTCTACACGCTTATAAAGACATTGCACTGCCCATAGAGAACGATCAAACCATATCACAACCCTACACGGTTGCTTACCAAACCGAGTTATTACAAGTTACTCCTAAGGATAAGGTATTGGAAATAGGGACAGGCAGTGGATATCAGACTGCTATTCTTTGTGAAATGGAAGCCGAGGTATACAGCATAGAACGTTTTCAACATTTACATAAACAAGCACAAAACAAACTGGATAAATTGGGTTATCACCCTCATTTGTTTTACGGAGATGGTTATGAAGGGCTTCCTGATTATGCTCCCTTTTCTAAAATTTTAATTACAGCAGCCACTCCCACCTTCCCTCCGGAATTATTAAAGCAGTTAGCTGTTGGAGGTAGAATGGTAGCTCCCATTGGCTTTCATAATTATCAGGTTATGACTGTTGTAGTAAGAGAACATAAAGAAAAATATATCGAATCGCAATACGGAGTCTTTCGCTTTGTTCCTATGATAAAAGGAATAGCCGAGTGACTAACACAATATATTAAACGCAAGAGATATGCAACTATTTATCACCGGAGGAACAGGGTTAATTGGAAGTTCACTAATACCAGAGTTAAAAAAGAAGGGGCATCAGATTACTGTTCTAACCCGTAATAAAAATAAAGCGAGAAAGAAACTAGGATCAGAGATACAATATTGTACTTCTTTAGATTACTTAGATTCGTTAGATGGTTATGACGGTGTAATTAATTTAGCCGGGGAACCCATCATAGGTAAACGATGGACTAAAAAACAGAAAAAAAGAATAGAAAACAGTCGATGGAACACCACTCGCCGATTAACACAATTAATTAAAAACGGAAATCATCCACCTCAGGTTTTTCTATCCGGATCTGCCGTAGGATATTATGGTGTACAGAATGACACCCTACTTAATGAAGAATCAACTCCCCGAAATGATTTTCTGCATCGTGTTTGTTTAGAATGGGAACAGCTGGCATTTGAAGCCAGTAAACAAACGCGTGTTTGTGTCTTTCGAACCGGTATTGTTCTCTCCCGTAAAGGAGGAATGATACCCCCTTTACTTATTCCATTCCAAATAGGATTGGGAGCTGTATTAGGAAGTGGCAAACAGTACCTTTCATGGATTCACATACAAGATATGGTTCAGGCTATTATTTTCTTACTGGAAAACAAAAAAGCTCAAGGTACTTTTAATTTCACCACACCTTACCCTGTTACACACAAAGAGTTTTCAAAGAAACTAGCCAAAACATTGTCTCGTCCTTGTTTTTTCCGTATTCCCTCTTTTCTTATACGTTGGGTGCTAGGAGAACAATCTACAATGGTACTTGAAGGACAACGTGTAATACCTCAAAAACTACTAAAAGCTCAGTTTTCGTTTATGTATGAACAGATAGATGAAGCTTTATATCATCTTATACAAGGAGAAAAAGAAATTTAAGAAAACACACTAGACTTCACTCTTCACTTCTTTTTCCAATAAATCTTTAAATTTCTGAAGTGATTCAATAATCTGCTTACGTGTAGCTTCTCCTTGATCTGTATAAAAAGTTCCGTCTTGAGTTTGTTGTGCAATTTGAAACTCCAAGCCCGCAAATCCTTCTTGTATTTTAAACGTGGTTAATGTAGATTTACTGGCAAGAGTAATGAAGCTTTCTCTTGGTCCGGTAACATAGCCCACAACTTTACTGGGCGCTCCATATTCATATTTCACATATCCTGGATACCATTTGAAAGGATATACCCATTTGGCTTTTTTTACTTTACTCCACCAAAACTCCCATTTTTTATAATCCAATAGTAAAGCCCAAGCCTCTTCCATAGTGGCATTAAGCTGAATGCTTCTGTGAATAACCATTGTCTCTTTTTTATATTAATTAATAACTGCTTGGTACATATTGATTCGGATAAAGAATTCGCAAAATAAATTTCACCAAATCAATTTCATATCATATCCTTTCTTTATTAGCTCAGCCACATTTTTAGCTTGCAGCTTAATCAACAGGTTTCTTCTAAAAGTACGCACGTTCTCCGTTGAACGGTAAATTTTATCTGCTATTTCCTTGGTTGTTAGTCCTTCAGCTAAATAACCAAGAATCTCCTTTTCACGATTGGAAAGCCAAACTACTGTTGTATTTTTATTACTATCTAACAGAATATCAATCTCATCGCACAGAAATAGTTTTCCTTTACTTACCAATTCAATTCCTTTAAACATCTCCTCACTTTCTGCATTTTTAAGAATGTACCCATTGGCACCATTAAGCAAAGCTCGTTTAGCTATGTTAAACTCTTTGTAAGTTGTTAACATAATGATTTTAAGTTCCGGGTAGAGTTTCTTTACTTCCAAACAATAATCTACCCCATCTCCATCAGATAGTCCTATATCTAACAAGAGAATATCCGGAAGTTCCTCTGATAAACCTTTTCGGCAAGACTCTAAATCATAGTAAGATTGAGTAACTGTAGCTATTCCGGATTCATTAATCAATTTAGCTAAACTTTCAACTACCAATCTGTGATTATCAACAATATTCAGACTAATCATAATTATCCTGTTTCACTTTAATTTCTATTGTTGTTTCTGTTCCTTTATCCGGAGAGGAAACAACATCTATCTTTCCATTACAAGAGGACACTCTATCATATATATTCCTCAGTCCTAACCCTTTATCTACATCATTTACATTATAACCTTTACCATTATCTTGTACTGTTAAAGTGATGTGTACATCGTCTTGAACTAATTGCAAGTTAATTGTATCTGCTTCAGCATGTTTAAGAGAGTTACCCACTAATTCACTGGCACAGCAATAAACAACAAACTCAACTCGTTCTTCAAAACGATTATCTAACCCAAAAAAGTGAAAATGAACATTTGAAAACTGTTTAGAGAAATCTTCCAAAGCAACTCTAATGCCATATTGTAAGGAGGCTGGCATCAGGTTATGTGCCACCCTGCGTACTTCGTCAATACACCGATCTAGTTTCTCACTAACTTCTAATAAAGAAGTAGCAGTATTCAACTCAATTTTCACTGCAGAAAGATTTCCACTCAAACGGTCGTGCAGGTCACGAGCTAATCGAGCTCTTTCCCCCATTTCACCATCCATAACCGAACGGGTAGCAATCAGCTGTTTTTCTTTCTTTGCATTTTTAATGGTCAACCATAAAACAACAATCAGGGTCAGAGCAAATAATACACTGGCAATACCCAACCAGATATAGAGTTTTTTTTCTTTTTCTAAAGAGGTTATTTGAAGTTCTTTCTTCTCTGTTTCATATTTAACTTGCATATCGGCCAAAGAACTCTGATAGTTTTCATCTGTCTGTCCTACAATTATCTCTTGAAACTTATCCAGAAACTTCTTGGCTTGTTCAGTTTTCCCTATATACATAGAAGACAAAACAATATTGTAGAGTAAAACCCGAGCTTCCGGATTCATATTTTCAATGGCAGTGGAATCGCTACTCCAAGTTTCCATGGACAACTCTTCGCACTCATTGAAACGTTTTTGATATAAATAAATGGTTGATAAAGTATATTTTGCAGAAACAATGAATCGGGGGACCTCTATTTTCTCTGCTATTTGCAACCCTTCTAAAGCATACTTTTCGGCTGTAACATAATCTTTTTCCTGAGCACAATAATAATATGCCAAAGACAGCAAACTAACTGTTTCTGCTGATTTATCTCCACTTATTCGACTCAGTTCCAGAGTCTTCAAATTATACTCACGCACTTTATCATAGTCTCCACGATGGATATAAATATTCCCCAAACTATAATAAGCTACAGATTTTATATGATTCGCATTTAACTCCTCACCTATTTCTTTAGCTTGTAAAAAACACTTTAGGGCTTCTTGTTCGTTTAACAATCCTACGTGTATGTTTCCCAAATTACAGAGCGTTATCCCAATATTGTATCGATCATTTATTCTTTCAAAAATCTTCAAAGCTTTTAAACTATAATCTAACGCGATGGAATCTTTATTTTGAAACATATATGAACTAGCTATGGCTCCATAAAGTTTAGCTTCTTCTATTTCATTTTCAGTATCGTAAGCATAGTCCAGACCATAAAAAAAATGGGTTAAAGCCGAATCAAAATTGCCTTTTATATGATAAGCTTTACCTATCATCCTATAAAACAGACTTGTATTCACAAAATCTTTCTCCTCTTTGGCTAATGTTAATCCTTTTTTTCCGTACAAAAGAAGCTGGTCAGCATCGCTGCGCAAGTAAGAGGAACAAAGTTCTTTATACAAATCAATTTGTTTTTTCGTATCTAAATCTTGAGCATTTAAAACTTCAAGAAGTGAATCAGCTTTATGGTTTTGAGCAAACAAGTTCAACCCACTCAGAAAAACCAACAAAATAAGATGCCCTAAGTATTTCATTCTCTTGAATTTTGGTATTTCTAAAGATAACTTTTTTTCTATAAATAAGTATCAATTTAAGAGAAAAACAACAAGAAAAATAACAACATTCACCCTTTTAGGGGATTGATTGTTTTTCTATTTTTTGATACATTTGTTTATATAACGTCACACTTTCAATAAATAATAGCTGAGTTAACTTTTCAATAATAATAAACACAAACCATTAAATCTAAAAACCATGAAAACAATTAAAAGTATTATTTTCCTTTCTATCTTTTTAGTAGGATTAATGGTTAATGCACAAGAAGAAAAAATGACATTAGGAGTTAAAGTCGGATTAAACCTTAGTAATATTGGCTCTAATGAAGGGAGCTATGATAATACAAAAACAAAAGCCGGATTTAATGCTGGACTAACTCTTGATTATGCCTTTACTCGGAACTGGTATTTACTAACAGGAGTTGAATACTCATATAAAGGAGTAAAAGTTGAACTGAGTTCCAATGATCAACACATTAATGCTGCCTATGTACAGTTGCCTGTATTAGCAGGATTTAAGATTCCTATTTTAGAAGATATGGCTTTATTGATTAGTACTGGTCCTTATTTTGCGTATGGGGTACACGGAAAAATTAAAGAAGGTAACTACAAACAAGATACCTTTGGAGATTATACTCTGAAGAGATTTGATTGGGGTATAGATATAGGAGTTGCTTTTGAATGGAAAAAGTTTTGTTTCACTTTGGGTGGAGAACTTGGTATGATTAACATTATGCAGAAAAACAATGATAAAGCCGAGACTAGAAACCTTACTATTTCAGCTGGTTATAAGTTTTAAGTGAATCATAGACTTATACAAACTCATTCTTTTATAATTAATTCATACTAATTGAATACCCCAAGCGTATTTTCCTGTAAACAAATAAAAGAGAACCGAGAGAGTAAACTTTTATTTTCTTTTAAAAAGCATTTAGGATAAGCTCATAAAGAATAACTTTTGATTATATTTCATATTTAATTTATTATTAAAATAGAGAATCTAACGATAAATTCATTACACCAATGGTCCGAATCACGACATCGAGCGTGTTCACCGGATGAATAATCAGTTCATATTCATCACTATCCGATTCTATTCGGGTTA
>CAZOVL010000117.1:0-6888 GCA_964583185.1 uncultured Bacteroides sp.
CCCATTTTTTTCTTCTAGTATTATTCTGAAATGAAGTTACATAAAAAAGAATGATGTATTTTAACGATAATGCACTTTCAACTACTTCATAGGATGTGCATTATTACCCGTTTTATCATATCGTTCTTTTTTGAAAAAGGTGGCAATAGACATAGCAGCTAAGGTCAGAATAACAGAAATGGCCAAGATAGTTAAAAGAACTTTCCAAATTAAAGTCCAGGAGACAGGATAAATATCCCAAATAGCCAATACACCTAAAGTTCCTCCTGCCAATATCAGCAGTGTGATAAAAAATCCTATAAAGTATTTCATATTCTTTTGTTTTTCATTCCCTTTCTCAAGGAATATCAATAATACCCCATTCATCTTCTATGAGCTTTATGCTAGCTGTTTTTTTATACGATGGGTTTTTCTTAGTTACTTCTCCTTTCAAATTATACTCCTGAACAACCACAAGATTACCTCTTTCATCTTGTAATCTCAAGTATTTTAATATTCCGTCTCGATCATAAATTCTTTCAGCAATTGTCCTTCCGTCACGATAGATTGCTTCTAGCTGAATACGTCCGGTTGTAGAATGATATTCTTTACCCTTCTCTTTACGACCTTGCTTATACTCTCCTTCAAAATACAAAACTCCTTTCTCATTATAGTTCTTTACTACCCCATTTAATTTCCCATTACTGTAGTTCTCCTCTTTAGACAACCACATTTTAGGTGGAGTACCTCGGAAATAAAGTCGTTTCCCGTGTCGTTCTCCATTTACATATTCAACCGATTCATAAAGAGAACCCAAACTGTATCTTTCAGATAAACCGTTGTATTTTCCATTTACATATTCCGATTTTTCCTTTAATTCACCATTCGGCTGATAATGAACCCATACCCCCGTTTTCTGATCATCCTTATAAACTCCTTCAATGGCTATTTGTCCATCTTTATACACCTCTTGATAGGCACCATTCAATTTTCCATTGACATAGATTGATTTTGTGGTATATCCTTGATTATTCAAATAGGTTGCCTCACCATTCAACACCCCATTTATGTATTGTTTGCTTCCCAGAATTTTACCTTGACTATTATATTCTGCAACCAATCCGTTAATCTTCCCGTTTACATAATTAATCTCTCGTTTCAACTGACCATTGTCGTGTAGTGCCACATAATGAATTAGTACCCCTTTGTTATAAGTATAGGTTTCATTTGAAAGATAAAACGATTGCTCCCCTTCATAAATTCCATTTTTCAAATGATATCGTTCTATTTCCTGATTATTATGGAATACACTTAAACCTCCATTGATTTGTCCCTTTGCCAAATCGACCAAAACATATTTTTGATTATGAATAATGATATGATAACGTCCATTTAAAGACTTTCCATTTGCGTCATAAAACAAATAGGATTGGTGCAAAGGACTTTTTTCTATTTTAATTTCTAAAAGATTGGGAGCAGCAACCCCCTTCCATTCAGAAGACTTAAATGCCAAGTAGTTTTCCTGTTCAAAAAGTTGAGCACTTAATCCCAAAGATATACCAAGCAACAACTGTACAATAAGTAGTATTTTCTTCCTCATCCCTACTTCCTTAATAGTTCACATCAATAATACCAAAGTCATCTTCCACCAATCGGACATTCTCGTGTTTCCTATATTTCTCGTTCGTATAAACGGCTTTTCCTGAGGTGTCAAACCTGCGAACATCAACCAATCTACCCGATTCATCCATCATTCTCAGAATAACGAGTTGGCCGTTACGATATTGTTTTTCAGAAATTATACTCCCCTCTTTGTAAAGACAATCACACCATATAACACCCTCATTATAAGCTTTATACTCACCATCCAATCTACCGTTTTTATAGGTTGCATCTAACTTTAAGCGATGAGGATTTTCTTCGTATTCTTGTACTTTTCCATCCTCTTTTCCTTTTTTATATTCTCTATACGATGCCATGTTTTCACCTATATAATAGGTAATAGAAACCCCTTCCAGTTCTCCTTTCTCATAATGTGTGATATGCTGTAAAGAACCATCTTCATTATATGTAGTCCATTTACCCCATCGCTCATTCTGACTGTCGTAATGACCTTCTTCTTTTACTTGGCCATTGGGAAATAAAAGTTGATATTCTCCTTGAAGTATTCCCTCATTGTAGTGTGAAATCTCTTGAAGCCCCTCTCTAGTCCGTGTCATTGACTTACCGTGTAACTGACCGTGTTGGTAGTTGGATTCTTTGGTAATCTCTCCATTGGAGTCATAAAGAATAAATGAACCATGTCTTAATCCAAATTCATCGAAAAAGCTCTTCTCTTTTAGTTGCCCAGTCTTATGATATACCAATGTTTGCTGTAAAATGCCGTTCTTATAATTTGCAACAGATTGTTCCTCTCCATCTTCAAAATATACATATCTTTTTCCTTCAAGAAGCCCTCTGTCATAGGTCATTTTTCTAGAAAGATAATTGTCTGCATACAACAAATATTCTCCGTGTAGCAATCCTTTTTCAAACTTTGCGATGCCGTAAAGACGTTCACTTCCTCCTAAAAAAACATAATAAGTACCACTTAAGTAACTTTGCTTATCGGCATCCATATATACCTGAACTCCATTACCCAAAGATATCTGCCGAACTTGGGTCATTTCCGAGTCGGGTTGATTGTTCTTCATTCTGTACCCTTTATAGATTCCATCTTTCACCGCAACACTTCCATCGTATTGAGAGAATAATGAAACCCACGTACAAAACAAGCAGATATATACCAACAGAAACCGTTTATACATAGAATAGAAAATTATATGCGTGATAAGATTTCCTTCTTTTTAGTGTCGAACTCTTCTTGAGTTATAATTTGCTCATCCAATAAAGCTTTCAGTTTTCTTAATTGCAGCACAGGGTCGTCATTTTCCAAGCTCTCATTCAATAGATCCTCTTTTTGTTGCATTAACGATTTACTCAATTCAAACCCTGCACCTACCTGCAAACCGGCACCGGCCAGTCCACCCTCATTACGTGCAGCATCTCGCAATGCACGTAATTTTTCCAACTGCACATAATCCAATCCTACCTCAGCAGCTGCCAATGCCTCCGAGGTCATTGAAGCTATTTTTTCAAGATGTGCTTGCGTTTTATCATCAAAAGAGGATGACTCAACTTGAAAGTTTGTAAGTGCAAGTCCCAATTCAGCTATAGTATCGTTGATATTTATTTTTAACTGGCTGGACATCTCCTGCATATGAGCATCTATTTCGTTATATGAATAAGATGATTTGGCAAAGTAAGAGGTTAAGGAGGACTGAATACGTCCTGTAATGATCTCACGTAAATCTTCTGTAGTAAACAAGTTCTTTGATCCAATGATATTTGTAAAAAGCAATTCTTCATTTGCTATTTTCACCGAATAATTGCCATAAGCACCTAGTTGTATTGGAATGTTATACTTTGGATCAATGTATTTTATGGGACTGGGAGTTCCCCACGACTGATTCACCACCTCAGCTGTTCGAAAGAAATACAAGTGCATTTTATGCTCACTCTCAAACGACTGCCTTAATTTTAATAAGTTGGTAATGAACGGATGATTATCCGACTCAATGAAGTAAGTACCCGATTCAGTAAGAACATCTTGTACCTTTCCGTCATAAACCAATATGCATCCTTGTCCGGGAGAAACAATCAGCTTACTTGCATTTTTTATTTCACTCGTTGGGGTTTGTATTTTATAAAACAGAAAATTGGGTTGCTGATCTTTCCATTCTACGACAATACTTAACTGTTTTCTAAAAAATGATTTAAATCCCATAACTATTGAGTTAAGTTTATACTATTCATACCTCTTATTACCTTATTGCAGTTTGTATTCTTTCTTATTTCCATCTCTTTGAACGGCAAAGATTAAATCTTCGTTCATTTGCAGATAATAAGTAGAGTCTGTTTTAATTACACTTTTACATTTCATCTCTTTAGGGAAAGAAACTTTCCAAACCGTTGAACCTTGAGTAGTCAAAAGTTCAACCTCTTGAGGTGCCTCTTTTGCCAATGTAGGACGATAGGTTATTACTATCTCTGTACTGTCTGAATAGACTACCTCAGGGAAAAAACTAATCCGATCTTCCGTTACCGGCTCAATAGAAACAACCCGATAGGCCGCTTTGTTCTTTACATACCAATCAGTCAGCTGAGTCATCTGATTTTCCGGCCCCCCATTATTATATTTATATGTAATCTGCATCAACTGAGCTACATTACTGGATGCTTTGCTTTCTTTGTTATGGAACAAATAAATGGTACGTAGCTTGGCATCTTCCGCTACGAGATCCATTCCTTGTGAAGATATATGATTAAAAGCATTATAGGTATAAAGCTGATCAATGGTTGGAAAATAATAGAAAGCCTTACCTAAGTTAGTGGTAAGAATTAAACCATCTCCCTTTTGACTTTCAACAAATCGAATGGTTGAGAATCCTGAGTTTAATGCAGGTTTAGCCTGACTAATTGCACTGGAAACATCTTTTATTTCACACTTAACCGCATCTACTTCCCATAGGCTTCTGTTATCAATAATGTAATAGTGTTTCCCGTTACTATAGAAAAACCGATGCTCTATTTGACTGTAATTATTTTCAGACACTCTCTTTTCACTGATTATTTTATCATTTATAAAGTCATAAAAAACGGCATAAATCCCTTCATTTTCCTTATCCGCTTGGTGTTTGTTACGCGACTGCAAGTAGAAAACAATCGGTTTATCTTGAGTAGTCAAAAGTTGTACATCAACCCATTCTTTTATTTCATTCACAGCAGTAGCATACACTTTACGAGGTTTAGTAATCTGCTTTACTGTGGAAGTACAAAGTTGAAGCATAAAAACAAAGAAGAGAAAAGAAAACACCCCTATAATTATAAAAGCGATGGTTTTTCTTTGAATGGGACGATGTGACTCGTTGTTTTGATAAGAGTGTTTAACATTTATATTGATATCATCGTTATCTAAAAAGAACTCCGTTCCACATTTGTCGCAACGATAATGATCTGTCCCAATAGATTGTGGTTTAGTGTTCCCACAATGAGGGCATTTGATGACTTTAATTTGTTTCGCCATTTAATTTACAATAACTTGAAATATACATTCTATAGTGGTTTCTACACAAAATTAGAGAATATTTAATCACTTCCGTCTAAATCAGCAATGAAAAATCTATAGAAATCAGACTACTCATTTAATTTATTATTCTTATTTACAAACAATACATTTTAGATAAATGTTTTAATTAGTGAGCATCACTAATTAAATGCAGTAAAAGTATTCAACAAACAGATACTCTAAAAACTCAAAGTCAGGACAAGCAAGTAAAAAAACGCTTTTATACCATAAAAAACAGGATTAAACAGCGTATATTTTCCGGTAAAATAGCTATATTTAGTATAGGATAAATCGCACATTTAACTAACATCATTATGAAAGCTAAAGTATGGAGTAAAAATTTTATTGGGATGTATCTTTTGGTAATTGCGAATATTATCTTCTTTTTATTCGCCTATTCAACTGCTTGGATAGAGTTTGTAACCAAATGGGTGCTAATTGCCAGTTTCGTTTTATTTATTGTGGCACGAATCATTAAATTGGGACGACTTGAAACCACCCTTGTTATATTAGCAAACGGATTGACACTTATTCTGAATTTTCTATCCTATCTAAAAATTTTGTAAAAGATACTCCACTTACTAGTACGAAAAACGGCTCATTGGTGAGTGTTCATACCAGTGACTTCCTTGCTACTACAGTATATATCACTTAAGTAATACTATTTCCTTATTGAAATAATCAGATATAAGCGTAATATTTTCCATTGTATAACTTAGGTTTCTGCTAAACGCTAGTGTTACTTTTTTGCCTCTTTGAGGTTTTTGAATTGTATACTTAACAAAGTATGTACGGTAACCTGTAATAAGACTCATTCCCTGCCCTGCTACAGGTGTTAAATGTTTTGTATGTATATATACATTAAACGGGAAAAGAGACTCTGACAGTGTAGAAGGCACATCAAAAGAAATAGTTGCTCTAGAGCCTGCAGCATATAGTCCATACGTTTCAATCTTTGCATTAAAATCATAAGGAGGACGAATATATACATTGATATCACGTGTAATAATTGAAGAAGTCATCCCCTTATGGGGTTGTGCTACCAATTTCAATCGAAACTTTAAAGTCTCATCTTTGGGAATTTCTTTAAATTCAAGAACCACTTCTCCTTCATTGCTTGTAGAATCGGGTATATTAAAAGACAAATCTTTTACATACTGAGCATGATGATCATCCTCCCAATCACGGTAGAGTTTTACATTTTTCATCCCTGCAGAATAAAATACTTTTGTGGAGAACTTAGCAGGAGCTTTCACTAAAACAGCCTCTACAACTCCTACAGAAAAAGTTTCTTTACCATTAGATACAGTTGGAAAATCTTCCATTTCAATAGAAGAAAAGATATTATTACCAGCAGGACTGTTCACTGCCATCTCTTCTGTTTCATACCCCTCGTTTAACACCATCTTTATATCAATGTTCAACAAATGGTTACGAATAAGACTATGTAAAGAGGTTGTAGCTAACTCCGTATGAAATTCGGTTAAATCTATTTTATAAAATCCTTCTCGTTTATTTTTATATCTACCTTTAATAAGAATAAATAAAGATTGATTTTCTGTATTGGAATGCTCAAAAACATCAACTCCTTCCGGATAAAATGCAAAATCGGGTCTTTTCATAAGTTTCACATCAGAAGGAATTGTGGGTTCTGTTGGTTTTTGTGGAAAATAAAAGGAAAGGTCTTGATTGTTAAAAAAGTAAGGAGCAACCGTTCCTCTGTCGTAGCAATTATATATTGT
>CAZOVL010000118.1:0-6403 GCA_964583185.1 uncultured Bacteroides sp.
TTTAGTTATATTATTTATAGTAATCATTTTATCCTTCTTTTGTATTTCTAAATTCATTCATATTCTCATACCTGCGCTTCATAAAACGCGTATATATGTTTTTAATCCATAAATTGGATGTTAAAATAAAAAGTAAACCAATGATTAAAAACAGCCATAAACTGTATGTTTCATCCCAAAATGTTTGAGCTAAAGAATAGAAAGCTAAAGGAATGAAAAAAGCACACATACTAACTAATGTTTGTATTCCTGTAGAACTTTGCCGGCCACTTACAGTAGTGTTTAGCGGAATAGCTTTTGTGTTGTATACTGCTAACTGAAATAAGAAGAAATAGACAAACCCAATGGTGAAAAAACTGAAAGAGAATAACTTTAAGAGTGAGATTTTATCCATTACAACTGCAGGAATCATAAGAACAAAAGGAATTAGAGTACCTAAGCTATAAATTAAATATTTAGCTTTTAACAAGTTCAAAACCGACTCTTTGCGAGTCATCAGTCCATCCATGTAATTTCCTTCGTAGCTCATAATATAGGTCAATATAACCGTTCCAAAAGAGATAAAAGCATATAAGGCTATGAAATTGCTCATAAAAAACCCATCATAAGCAGGAGTAAAACTGATTAACCCGGAAAAGAGGATTACCACTATAGCTATGTTTCGTAGTGATGAGCGACATCTTTTATTGCGTAGCAGCAACTTTAGTTCCAAACGCATAAACTCTCCAATTTCCCCAAATTTCTCCAAATAACTGTACGAAGAGATGCTTAATACTTTGGTGGTATCTTGCGATTTGCTGGTTTCAGAATAGATTAGTTTGTTTACAACAAATCTGTTAACTAAAAACAGTAATGCAATGCAAAGAATAACGAGTAGGAAAACCCAAAGTTTACCCTCTATTAAATAATCTCCAAACGCACGGAAGAAATAACCCACAGGACTTTCGTCAGGAAGGAAAATGAGTAAAGCCAATCCTGCGTAAAAAATGAGAGGAAGGAGTATCCAGAAAAGGTTTTCACTAATCAACAGTCTACACAGCTGATACCAATAGTTATTTATAACAAGTAACAACCATATTCCTAAGTTATAGAGCAAAACACCAGATAATCCGTAATAGGTGGTTACAGTAAAAAGGCTAAAAGGAATAAAGAAAAATAGCCAAAAGAAATTCATAAAGTGCGGAATGGAACGAAGCAGTAAAAAATTTATTACTTGTTTTTTAGGAATTGGTAATAATAAGTAAGGAGTGATTTCTTGTGTAGGTGGTTTCTGTATGGGAAAACGCATTAAGAAGTCAATACTTAGTATTACAGGTAAAGCCATATTTAATAGTTGATAAGCTTCAAAATTGATGGTTGAGTTTTTAAGAGAGAAAGCCAACATCGTTCCCATAAAAATAAGATAGGCCACCCAAAAGAGTGCCCCAAAGACGAGGAAGAACTGTGCAAAACGATTCTTCTCGTACATGGGGTTTCTTTGAGCAGCTAACTTATTATGTTTTCTTAAATCATTAAATAATGACCAAATCATAATGAATCAGAATAAACAATTATTCAACTTCTTTTTGTGGACTTACCATAGTTACTTCCACACGATTACCTTGACTGAACATCATTTTAGTGAAGTCCTGAATATCCTTGGCTGTAATTTGTTCAAGTGTTTCATTGTAATTTTGATGCATATTTACATTCGATAATGCAAATTCATCCATCACACCTAACCAATAGCCATTTTCCTTTAGGTTCTCTTTGTGTTTCTTCTGCATAAACTCTTTTACCTTTTGTAGGTTTTCAGCTGAAGGACCATTCGCTATTAGTTTTTCTATTTCGGTAAAAATAATTTGTACTAATTCCTCTTTTTTATTAGGATCAGTATCGAAAGATATTTGTAATACGAATTTTTCCTCTGGATATTTTTGTAATGATCCACCTACACCAACGCCATAAGTTCCTCCGGCCTCTTCTCTCACTTTCTCAGTAAATATAATGTCTAGAATTTGGTCGGTAACACTTAACAGCAATTTGTTTTTTAGTGTATAAGAACATTTTCCATTGTAGTATAAAAAGACAGTAGATTTAGGCGTTTCTTGTTCTTTTATAAAAACGTTTTCATACATTCCCTGGCGGGCTTTAAGTCCGTTATCTTTGAATGTTTCTTTTCGTTGAATAGCTGGTAAGGCTCCTAAATACTGAGTAATTAATGGTTTAACTGAATCAATATCTATGTTCCCTACAAAGAAGAAGGTAAAATCACTGGCATCTTTGAAACGGTCATTATACATCTCCAACACCTTATCATAATCAATTTTGCTAATATCATCGGCTTTGATTCGTTTAGTTCGTGGATGTGACATATAGATGGCCTGTTGTAAGGTATCAATCAACGCACTTGTTGGATGCATTTCCTGATTACGAAGCACTGCTTCTGTTCTTTTTTTATAAGAATTGAATGCTTCAATATCTTTACGGGGTTGAGTAAACGTTAGATATGTCAACTGCATTAGCGTTTCAAAATCTTGAGGAGAACAAAAACCGGTTACTCCTTCTGTTTTATCACCTATAAAAGATGAAACTGAAGCACGTTTTCCGGCTAGAACTTTCTCTAAATCTATTTTAGAAAAATTACCAAGTCCACCCACGCCAACAACTTCATCTAACACATTAATATTTATTATTTCACTATTTGGAAATAAGGAACTACCACCAAAGCTAACTCCTTTCATTTGAATTTCATCGGCTTTGAAATCTGTGTTTTTTAGCACTACTTTTACACCATTGCTTAATGTAAGTAATTTTGCATCCCAATTGCTATCATCAATTTCACTAACTATGCTTCCGGCCTTTGGCAGAGAAGAGAGTAGGGGTTCATCAGAAACTGTGTCCTCGTAGGGGGTTAACTCTTCTGTTTGTGCTTTTTGAATTAAAGAAACCAATTCCTGCTCTGTTGGGAATATCAGTCCCTCTTTTTCAGGGCCAAATAATGCTAATGCTTTATTGTTCTCGGAAATTAGCTCTTTCATGGCCTTATTAATTACTTCCAAAGGTAAATTGGGAGCTATCTGATTCATTAGTGAATACTCATTCTCAATGCCCGGAATGGGTTCATTGTCTAAGAAATGGCGTACATAACTATTTACATACGCTTCATTTTTTGTTTTATCTCTTTCGCTATAAGCCGATTCAAGTGCTCTTAAATAATCTGCTTTAGCTCGTACATACTCTGACTCAGTAAAACCAAACGTAGCTGCACGTTGAATTTCTCGTAAAAGAGCTTGAATACCCTCTTCAATGTGATCTTCACTACATACAGTTACACCGGTAAATGCTCCTTTTGTTTTTGCTGCAAAAAAGTCACCATCGTAGGTAGATGCATAGATAAAAGGAGGGTTTTCAGTCTGTGTCAGTTCAGTTAAACGTGCATTGAGCATTGAAGAAATCAAATTATTCACATAGTTCAACACTAAATAGCCCATATCATCTTTTAACTCTTTGGGATACGCTTCGTGTTTGTTGAAGAAAAGAGCTTGTGTAGTTGTTTGTTCTTTGTCCTGATAAACCACAACCTGAGGTCCTTCGTTGTCGCCAATAGGGTAGTAAACCCGTTCAAGAGCGTCAGCCGATGGAGCTGCGATATGGGAGAATTGTTCTTTAATTTTTTTCTCTATTTGATCAACATCAATATCTCCTACTATAACAAGACCTTGTAAATCGGGACGATACCAGTCTTTATAATAATCTCTAAGAACCTGATAATCAAAATTCATCACTACATCCATACTTCCAATGGGAAGGCAATCTTCATATTTTGTGTCTTTATACAATATAGGGAGTAGTTTTTCCTGGAATCGCTGAGTTGCATTCATACGAGTTCTCCACTCTTCTTGAATTACCCCGCGTTCACTGTCTATCTCTTTTTCGTCTAATAATAAGCTATTGGACCAATCGTGTAATATTAACAAGCAGGAATCTATTGCACCCTCGCGTGTTACCGGTACATTCGATATGTTATAAACCGTTTCATCTATTGATGTGTAGGCATTGAGGTTTTCTCCAAACTTCACACCAATACTCTCTAAATACTCAATGAGTGTGTTGCCGGGAAAATGAGTTGTTCCATTGAAACACATATGCTCCAAAAAGTGAGCCAATCCACGTTGCTCCGGTTTTTCTTGTATGGAACCTACTTTTTGAGCGATATAAAAATCAGCCCTATTTTCGGGTAATTTGTTGTGTTTGATGTAATAAGTTAAACCATTCTCTAACTTTCCAATACGAACAGATGGATCGGTAGGAATGGCGAACTGAGCATAGGCCAACCAACTGAAAAGACAGCTAGCCAAGACCAATGTTATACGTTTTAAGTTCTGCATATACTTTGTTTTTTATTTTGAAAAAACTCCATACAAAATAAAGAGTGTGAATGATATCTATTCCACTTCTCTATTAGGGTACGGAGCTCATTTTTACAATTAATTATTTATTTATAGCTTGCCTGATGGCTACCAAACGAGTTAATAAGCCTTCCAATAAATCTAGCTTTAACATATTGGCCCCATCACTTTTGGCAACCGATGGGTTTTCGTGAGTTTCAATGAATAACCCATCAACCCCAACAGCTATTCCGGCTTTAGCTACTGTTTCAATGAGTTGGGGCATTCCGCCTGTAACACCTGCTTCTTGGTTGGGTTGTTGCAATGAGTGTGTAACATCTAGCACTACAGGGTAATTAAAGGCTTGCATTTCAGGAATACCACGATAATCAATTACTAAATCCTGATAGCCAAAGGTAGTACCTCGTTCAGTTACCATAATGTTTTTATTTCCTGTTTCTTCCACTTTATTAATGGCAAAGCGCATAGATTTAGGCGATAAAAATTGTCCTTTCTTTATGTTTACTATCTTTCCTGTTTTTCCGGCGGCAACAAGTAAATCGGTTTGGCGACTCAGGAAAGCAGGAATCTGAAGTACATCTACGTATTCAGCAGCCAATTCGGCCTCTTCAGGTGAGTGAATATCAGTTACTGTTGGAATATTAAAAGTTTCTCCAACCTTTCTTAAAATCTCTAAAGCCTTCTTATCACCAATGCCGGTGAAAGAGTCAAGACGAGAACGGTTCGCTTTTCTGTACGACCCCTTGAATATATAAGGAATTTCTAACTTATTGGTTATTTCCACAATGCGTTCAGCAATGCGTAAAGCCATTTCTTCACCCTCAATAACACAAGGTCCTGCTAAGAGGAAAAAATTGTTCTTAGGGTTATCTATAAGCTGTTTCATATTATGAATGATTTTAATTTATAGTTTAACTAAACAAATATACTCTTTTCTATAAGAGTTTTAAGACAATATCTACTTTTTTTGACATTGGTAGTGCTGCATCAATCCAATGAATATCAAACCCTTTCCTTTCCATTCGTCTAAACCAAGTCATTTGTCGTTTAGCAAACTGATGAATGGCTATTTCCAATTGATTAAACATCTCCTCGTAGGTTAGCTCACCAATAATGTGTTGTGTAACAAATTTATACTCTAATCCGTAGTAGATTAAATCTTCAGCAGATAATCCGGAAGATAATAAACGCTCTACTTCTTCAATCATACCTTCTTCCAATCGCTCTTTAAGTCGTTTGGTTATTTTTTCCCTTCTTAAGTCACGATCTATATCCACTCCAAAAATTAAGCTGTTGATTTTTGGAAATCCTCGTTCTGGAAGTTGCTCCTGAGCATAGTGTTTTTCTATCTCGATGGCACGAATGGCACGATTTACCGTGTCAATATCGGTAGTGTTATGTAGCGTTTTGTATTGACTTAAAATCTTAGCCAGCTCTTCCAACGATTTTGTTTTTAGCTCTTCTCTTAGTACGGGATTTTTAGGCACCTGAGCCAGTTGATAGCTATCCAGAATAGACTCCAAGTAGAGCCCTGAACCGCCACAGAATATGGGTGTGATATTTCTTTCTTTGAGAGGTTCGTACACCTTGAGAAAATCTCGTTGGTATTCATAAATACTATACTTATAGCCCGGTTTAACGATATCTATTAAGTGATAGGGTATCTGTTTACCGTGTACTGTATAATCAACCAAGTCTTTTCCTGTTCCAATATCCATACCTCTATAAATCTGTCTGGAGTCAGCACTGATAATTTCAGTATCTAGTTCATAGGCTAGGTGAGAAGCAAAAGTTGTTTTACCGGATGCAGTAGGTCCTAAGATGGTTATTAAATCATATTTCATATTTGTTCTGTTCCTTACAGGTTTTTTATTCTATAAACAAAGATATGAATTTAAAGAGGGATGTTTGGTTTTCATACTCTTTTTCTGTAAAAGAGTTACTCAAGAAAATTCTTTTCTTTTAATAGGATGATTGTTTGAAGATTTCTAATGATAGGTCTTCATTTTTTT
>CAZOVL010000119.1:0-6401 GCA_964583185.1 uncultured Bacteroides sp.
AAAGTACCTCTTTTTTTGTAGGCCTAAGACCCAACCCTCTTCGGTCCTAGACCGAAGGGCTGTCGGTCTAGGACTGAACCCTCCTCGGTCTAGGACCGACAAAAAGATGGATATGGGGTGTAAAACAGCCCTATTTATTTTGTTCTAAAAGACTCCAAACAGGTGGGGCTTTCTTTAATAGATGACGAACAAAAAAATCATAACGTTTGCGCTCTCCGTATAATCCTCCCATTGTGTGTCTTTCGCCCGGAAGAACGATGAGTTCAAACTCTTTATTGTGTTTAATTAGTTTATTAGCTAATTGATAAGTAGAAGCAGGATCTACATTATCGTCCATTTCTCCAACTAGTAACATTAATGGGCGAGTTAAAAGATGTGCATTTTCTATGTTGGAGCATTCTGCGTAGCTATTATCAATAGGATAGCCCATCCATAATTCATTCCACCAAATTTTATCCATTCGATTGTCGTGACATCCACAAGCAGAATAAGCCGCTTTATAAAAGTCCGGATGAAATAAGACGGCTGCTGTAGACTCTTGTCCACCTGCCGAACAACCAAAAATCCCTACGTTTTCAATGTCCATATAAGGATATTGATTTGCTGCATTTTTAATCCAAGCCATTCGGTCTGGAAATCCTGCATCTTTAAGATTCTTATGACAAATCTCCTCAAATGATTTAGACCTGAAGGAAGTGCCCATAGCATCTAATTGAACAACAATGAATCCCAGTTCTGCTAAAGATGTCATTTCTGAATAATACGATTGAAAAGATTTTGGTACATAATGACTTCCGGGACCAGCATAAATATATTCAATGATAGGGTACTTTTTATTTGGATCAAAGTTTGTCGGTCGTATAATTATTCCCCACATATCGGTTTCATTGTCTCTTCCTTTAGCTACAAAAACTTCCGGTGCTTTCCAGCCAACCTTCTTTAGCTCACTAATATCGGATTGTTCCAACTCCATTATTACTCTTCCATTTTTACTGTTACGAAGTACACTCACAGGAGGTTGATAGGTTGTTGAATACGTATCTATAAAAGAAGAATAGTCCGGAGAAAAGTGTATACTATGCATACCTTTGTCCGGGGTAAGGCAAGTTAAATTTTTCCCATTGAATTTTATTTTATATAAGCGTTTCAGGTAGGGGTCTTCATCTTGCACCATACCATTAGCCATAAAATAAATCTCTTGTTTTTTTTCATCAATGTGTAATACTTCTCTTACATACCATGCTCCTTTAGTTATTTGATTTTTAACTTTACCTTTCTTCTTGTCAATTAAATAAAGGTGATTCCAATTGTCGCGTTCACTCATCCAAATCATTTCCTCTTTTTCCTCTAAATCATACCTAAAGTAGCGTGTATAATTGACAAAAGTGTTACTTTTTTCTTCAACAAGAATACGTGGCGAAGGAGAGTTCTCTAATAATTCTAGAACCCGATAAGTTTGATGTCCTCTTTCATTAAATTCAAACGTAATCCCAGTATCATCTTTATTCCACATCAACCTTGAAATGGCATATTGGCTTGCAATTAAATGAGTGTCAGCTTCTGTTTTTTTTCCCTCTTCAATATTAAAAATACAAGGAGTATAGAAGGGAAGGGGATCACCCGGTTTAGTATATTCTTGTGTGTGAAGTTTAGGTTGAAGTTGATCCTTAGGAGAAGACTCCACATAGTGTACAAATCTTTTAGATGTAGGCTTTATTTGATTGACTGCAATTTTTTTAGAATCGCTAGACCATAGAATATAGCTGGAATAATAATTTTCTTCTAATCCATCAAAACTCAATTGTTTCTCCTCTCCTGAAATTGTATTTTTGATGAAAATGTTATTGTCCTTAACAAAAGCACTTATTGTACCGTCAGGAGATAACATTGGAGGAGCTGACTTTTCTTCATCTCTTTCCATCCAATGACGAGTACGATGGTTGTTTTTTCCAAGGGGTTGTTTCTCTTCTGTAAGTTGTTGTGTTCTTAAATTATAGTTCCATTTTTTCCCTTGAATATTAAAAGATACAACCTCTTTATTCTCTTTTATATCCCATTTTAATCTTTCAAGAAATAAACTTTCTCGTTTTATTGGTTTTACATCCTTTTGGTTGTTTAGTTGTGTTAACAATTGATTGACATCAAACAACAGTTTTTTTTGTTTCTCTATGCAATTTACCTGATAATATTCAGGACCATCAAAACTGTTGCATTGATAAATAAATAAACTATCCGTAATCCACTGAACATTATGTACCGTGTTTTTTATTTTTGAGCGACTAAAATCCTTTTTAACTTGTTCGGTTCTTTGATAATCTGACAGTGTACCTTGAGAAACCACACTACTGATAAACAGTAATGTGGTTAACAAATACAAAGAAAATCTTTTCATATTTATATTATTTGACTTCCCATTCAAAAAGGCCCGCAGAGTTATCGTCAGGTAACTGAACCTCTAGCTTAAGAGCTGTTGTTTGAATAGGATCAAAATTAACCGTATTAGATACTCCTTTGAATGTGGTGTACTGATCGGGATTTACCACAGGTTTCCACTCCTTATTATTATCTAGGTAATAGACGGACCAGCTTTTGGGCACCCTACAACCACCCCAAGGTCCATCATCATACCAATAAATGGTACAGGAGTTTACTTCAGATTTTTTAGGAAAAGTATAGGAAATCCACTCTTTCGATTGTTGTTTAGGCCACCAATTGTAGTAAGGCATAGAGCGATCGTGCTCATCCTGAGGAACTAATCGATCGTTGATAGCTGTTAGAGCTGAAGTTTTGTGAGAAGATTCAATGGTACTTAAGGATGCTAAAGTAGAGGGTTGTGTGGGACGCGTAGCTCTAAGTTGCTGAGGTAACCATACAGCCATAGAGCCAGCACCTCTGTGTGCCCAAGCATAGTATGGAATAAGCGTTAGCTTAACATCCTTAACATTCAATCTGCCCGAATCGTTAAATGCCAAGGTTTGAGCATCCGTATGAATTTGATAAATTCCTTCTAATAAGCTAGGTTGTTTACTAATTGTAAATTGAGGAGATTGATTCATCAATATTCCCAGTACATCAAAATCATTATCAACCCATTCTGCACAGTAAACTAAAGGCCCTCTTTCTACACTAACACGCCCTCGGTCTTCTTCTACTTTAGGATGTGCAGTAACTGTTCTTACTTCCAAATCAAAATGAATATCTACAACATCTCCTTTTTTCCATTTTCTAGAGATTGTAAAATAACCATCTTCAATTTTAGAATCTATTTTCTGTCCATTAAGTTTAACTTCATATGAAAGACGTTTTCCATCACTATAAGCATAGAGGTTACTTGGAACCACTTGGTTTTGTACCCACCCTGGTACTCTAATCTTTAAATTAAAATTATTAGCTCTATTTTTTATTATAGATAACTTAATGTCACCCTCCCAAGGATATTGAGTTTCTTGTTTAACCTCTACTGCTTTATTTTGGATGCGTAATTCCGATTGGTTAGGCATAAATAAGTTGACATATAAGTTGTTGTCTTTTGTAGCATAAACATATCCGGGAAGTGAAGGAATGAATCGAGATACATTAGAAGGACAACAAGCACACCCAAACCAAGGCTGTCTTTGGTGTTGCCCAATACTCTCTAGTGGATTGGGATAAAAGAATCCTCCACCATCTAGTGAAACACCTGAAATTAATCCGTTGTAAAGTGTGCGTTCCAAAACATCATAATACTTGGAATGCCCATGCATCAAAAATAATCTGTGATTGAAATATACATTCGCAATGGCAGCACACGTTTCACAATAGGCCGACATATTAGGAAGCTCATAATTATCTCCAAAAGCTTCTCCTCTGTTAGTTGCTCCAATTCCTCCTGTTATGTAGTATTTCTTACTAACTATATTTTCCCAAATTGCATCAATTGCTTTTATATAACCTTCATCTCCTGTGAGAGCTGCTACATCAGCCATACCTGAATACATATATGCAGCTCTTACAGCGTGTCCTACTGCTTCATCTTGTTCTAAAACAGGTTTGTGTGCTTGGCTATATTCTCCTTTTCGTGAAGTATATCCTCTTTTATCTAAGAAAAACTTCGCTTGTTTTAGATATTTCTCCTCACCGGTTACAATGTAAAGTTTAGCCAAAGCCATTTCTGCAATTTGATGGCCAGGAACGGCTACTGTTTGTCCGGGACCATCGCCTATTTCTCTGACAACACAATCAGCAAAATCAATAGCAATATTTAGTAGTTTCTTTTTGCCCGTTGCCTGATAATAGGCAATTGCACCTTCAATGAGATGTCCTAAGTTGTAGAATTCGTGACTTAAGTCTTCCACCTTTTCCCATCGTTTACTCCCTGCCCATTCGTGAGGATGTTTAGGGTTCATTGTTCGTGAAGTATACAAATACCCGTCAGGTTCCTGAGCTGCAGCAACAATTTCTATGATGCTATCAATATAATGTTCTAGCTTTTTATCCGGATAAGTTTGTAAAAGATAACTAGCTCCTTCAATGGTTTTATAAACATCTGTGTCATCAAAAGCTAATCCTTCAACTTTATAGTCTTCACTTGGATTAGCCGCTTTAATAAAGTTTTCATATCGGCCGGTTTCTTCACATTTACTAAAAGCCAAGGGTACAGTCACTTTTCGGCTAGCCTCTAATCTTTGTCCCCAAAAGCCACCCTGAACTTTTACAGAAGTAAAAGGAACAGGGTCAATAGGATAACCATGACTTTTCTGTTGAGCAGAACTTCTGGATAGTCCTGCAGCAGATAGAAGAATAAATAAAAATAGAATTTTTCTTTTCATACTGTTCTAGTGTTTTAATATAATATCAGTTGTTATATAGTATAAATGGATCTTACTCTTACTCTTACTCTTTTGAGAGAATGAAAAATAGAGATCTTATCTTCGTTCAAAATCTTTTAATAAAGAAAGTGATTTTATTATTTATAAAGGTGCTAAAAAAGTCTAATCTTATATTAGAATAGTCCAATCAAGGCAAAATTGACTCTGTTTATTACTTTTATAATGAAAGCTTTTATATTTTTAAAGAAGAAACCAGAATACTAAATCTAATAGGTTATGAAAATAAGATATATAGTCTCTTTTCTTTTCTTCTTTTCCTTTTCTTTTCTTTTCTCAAGAAACGATTTTCAATTTCGTCATTTTACTGTGGAGGATGGGTTACCTTCAAATAGTGTTAGGGCAATAGTTCAAGATAAAACAGGTTTTATTTGGATTGGAACAGATGAAGGATTAGTTCGTTATGATGGTAAGAGAGTAAAGACGTTTAGAGATAATTCATTAGATAATAGTGTAGTTGAAATAGGTTCAGTAATGTCTTTGTTAGATGTTGAGGATAATTTATGGATAGGAACAGATAAAGGAGTTTATATATATAATTATATAAAAACAAGCTTTAGTTTCTTTAGTATTAAGACAACCAATGGTGTTTCTATTGAGACAACGGTTAATAATGTTGTAATTGATAAGAATGAAAACTTATGGTTTTCAACTTATGGACAGGGGATTTTTCGATATAATTTGGCAACAGATGAATTATTGCAGTATGATTTTCAACAAACTTCAGGAGTAGTCCAAGCTGTGTATGTAGATAGCAAACAGAAGGTTTGGGCTATTTCATCACAAGAAAATAAGATTCTTTTTTTTCTTGATAATATTGATAATCAATTTAAACCATTTAGCCTTTATAGGAAAGGAAGCGAAGAGTTTGTTCCGAAATCATTGACTATGTACGAAGACTCATTTGGGCGTTTTTTTTTAGGAACATGGGATGAAGGTTTGTTAGAAGTAAATAAGCAATCAGGACAAGTAAAATCTTTCTTAGAGCCTATGGTTGATGGAGTATTACATATTCACTCTATTTTGGAATATAAACCAGGTCTCTTGTTAATTGGATCTGATGATGGATTAAGTCTTTTTGATTTAAGATCAAAAACACACATTTTATATACTTACGATGAAACTTCATCTAAATCACTATCTAATCAATTTGTTTATCCTATAATTAGAGATCATGAAGGTGGCCTTTGGATTGGTACGTACTATGGAGGAGTAAATTACGTCTCTCCACAGAGTAGTCTCTTTCAGAATTATATAAATTCAAAATTTTATAATTCTGTTGCAGGTAATATAATTGGACGATTTTGTGAAGATAAAGACAACAACATTTGGATAGCTACTGATGATGGAGGTTTATCCTGTTTTTTTCCAGATGAAGAAAGATTTGAAAATTATATTGCCCAAGAAAAAGGTTTATCTTATCATAATGTTCATGCTTTATGTATGGATGACGATGAATTGTGGATTGGAACATATACGGGAGGATTGAATATCCTGAATATTAAAACGGGTAAGTTCAGATATTATACGAGTGAT
>CAZOVL010000120.1:0-6259 GCA_964583185.1 uncultured Bacteroides sp.
CTCGTAGAATCCTCCATCAACCAATATTCGCATCAAAGAACACCCTTCGTAAATCATGCTGCCACGTAATCGGTCACCTTACCACCTGAATCTTCTTGTCATTGACACTGAGTTTCTTTCCATCCACAGTGCAGGTATATTCGTTTACCGGTTGACCGGCAGGATTAAAATTCACCTGCTTCGATAAATTTAACAAATCTTACCGGATTAGAGTAATTCCTTTGGAACATTCTCTTCAAAAATCTTCTCTACATCAGATTAACAAATAATTCAATAGAATCGACATCAATTGATAGTTCAAACAACAAAAAAACCTTATTCTCTCCTAAACCTATCGGTTATTAACAAATAGCAAACATTTTGTTACAAATGGA
Organism: uncultured Bacteroides sp.; assembly: GCA_964583185.1. GTDB lineage: Bacteria > Bacteroidota > Bacteroidia > Bacteroidales > Bacteroidaceae > Bacteroides_E. The sequence goes on from CAZOVL010000120.1 coordinate 375, forward strand.
CACCTTTTAGATACAATAGAAAGACTCAAACCTCTGGAAATTTCATATATTTACTTCTCTGACAATCACACTTTTAATTATGTGAATTTTCTGTTCAAAGTATAATCTTTTAAAAAACATATTATGAAATTTAAGTATCTCTATTTATTTATCTTGGTTCTTCTAGCAGGTTGCAATAACAATACCTCCTATAAAAACAGTTCACTTTCACCGGAAAAACGGGCTGAAGATTTAGTTAAGTTACTAACACTTGAGGAGAAAGTGCAATTGATGCAAGACGCTTCACGACCTGTAGAGCGTTTGGGTATAAAACCTTATAATTGGTGGAACGAAGCTTTACACGGTGTGGCTCGTTCCGGATTGGCCACCGTTTATCCACAACCCATCGGTATGGCTGCTTCATTCGATGTAAACACAGTTTCCAACGTTTTTGAAGCTGTTTCTGATGAAGCTCGTGCTAAAAACACCTATTATTCTTCGCAAGGAAGTTATGAGCGCTACCAAGGATTGACCATGTGGACACCTACTGTTAACATTTTACGTGACCCTCGTTGGGGAAGAGGAATTGAAACCTATGGGGAAGACCCTTATTTAACCAGCCGAATGGGAGTTATGGTAGTTAAAGCCCTACAAGGCCCTGAAGGAGAGAAGTATGATAAATTACACGCTTGTGCCAAACACTTTGCCGTACATTCCGGGCCGGAATGGAATAGACATTCTTATAATGCAGAAAACATAAAACCTCGTGATTTATATGAAACCTATCTTCCTCCTTTTGAAGCCTTGGTAAAAGAAGGTAAAGTAGAGGAAGTAATGTGTGCTTACAACAGATATGAAGGCGATCCTTGCTGTGGTAGCCATCAACTATTAATACAGATTTTGCGTGAAGATTGGGGATACGATGGCATTGTAGTTGCTGATTGTGGTGCCATTGCAGATTTTTATAATGAAAAAGGGCATCGCACACACCCCGATGCAGAATCTGCTTCAGCTGCTGCAGTAATCAGTGGCACCGATTTGGACTGTGGATCGAGTTATAAAGCGTTGGTGGAAAGTGTAAAACAAGGATTGATTAGTGAATCAGAGATTGATGTTTCGGTTAAACGTTTACTGAAAGCTCGTTTTGCACTTGGAGAAATGGACGACTTAAGTGAGGTATCTTGGAGCAAAATACCTTTATCTGTTGTTGCATCAGCTAAACACGGATCAATTGCTTTAGACATTGCACGCAAATCAATGACTTTATTACAAAACAAAAACAACACATTACCTTTGGCTCGTGATGGCAAAACCATTGCAGTTATGGGACCTAATGCAAATGACTCGGTTATGCAATGGGGCAACTATAATGGTATCCCCCCACAAACAGTAACCATTTTGCAAGGTATACAAGCAGCTTTAGGAAAAGAGGACAAACTAATTTATGAACAAGGAAGCTCTTGGGTTGAAAGAACGATAATAAAGAGTGTCTTTGACCAGTGCAAGTCGGCTGAAGGTGCGGGTTTCTCTGCTAAATACTGGAATAATACCAAGCGTGAAGGTGAACCTGTTGTGTTTGACCAAGTAGCTACTCCTTTCCGCTTCTGTACTTCAGGTGCAACGGTTTTTGCTCCCGGAGTTAATTTAACCGATTTTTCTGCTACCTATAACAGCGTGTTTACTCCTGAACAGTCCGGAGAAGTTGTTTTTGACTTCTATACTTATGGCACAGGTAGATTGCGAGTGGATGGCAAGGAAGTAAAAAGGTTTGCCAATATGCATGGATCAAGAAATGTAAGCCATTTGATGAACGTAACTGCAGGTAAGTCGTATAACATAGAGATTGAATATGAATATCTAAGAAGTGATGCACAACTAAACTTTGATCTAGGATTCAAAGAGCGTGTTGACATCAACAAATCAGTAAACAAAGTAAAAGAGGCAGATATAGTTGTATTCGTATCGGGTATTTCTCCCGTTCTGGAAGGAGAAGAAATGGGGGTTGACCTTCCCGGTTTCAGACTTGGAGACCGCACAGACATTGAACTACCTGCTGTTCAACGTGAATTGATTACAGCACTTCATCGTGCAGGTAAAAAAATAATACTTGTTAATTGTTCGGGGTCGCCCATTGGCTTAGTACCTGAAGCACAAATGTGCGATGCCATTTTACAAGCCTGGTATCCCGGACAAGAAGGAGGTACAGCAGTGGCCGAAGTTTTATTTGGTGATTATAATCCGGCAGGACGTTTACCTGTGACTTTTTACAAGAATGTATCTCAGTTACCCGATTTTGAAGATTATGATATGACCGGACGCACGTATAGATATATGAAAGAAGAACCTCTTTTTGCTTTTGGTTATGGCCTTAGCTATACAACGTTTGATTACGGAAAAATGAAATTATCTAAGGACACCTACAAACAAGGAGAACTACTAAATGTTATTGTTCCCGTAACTAATGTAGGTACATACACAGGTGATGAGGTGATACAGCTTTATCTTCGTAAAGAAAATGATCCGGAAGGACCTATTAAAACTTTACGCTCATTTAAACGAATCAACATTCCTGCATCGGAAACAGCAGAAGTTATTTTCAATTTAGGAGATAAAGAATTGGAATGGTGGGATGAATCAAGCAATACAGTTAGGGTTTGTCCGGGGAAATATGACATTTTAGTGGGATCTAGCTCTCAAGAGAAAGATTTACAAGTGGCTCAAATAACCATACAATAGAGAATTTCATAACGAATAGAAAAGCCTTAGAGACTCTTTCTCTAGGGCTTTTTTATTCCATTAATTTTATAGTATAATAAAGTATACAAAGAGCTAATTGAAGAACAAGGGTCAAAGTTTGATTGACTACTCAATAGCATAGAGCAAACCCATTACCTGCTTCACCGCTAGAAAGTACTCAAGAAATTTTCACTCAAAAATCTTTGACAAGTTCCTTTTTCATCTAATTAAAGGTGAATGCGTACACATTTCCTCCAAAATCAGTAATAACGAAAGTATTTCCGGATACAGCAACTGTACTATATATTGGTGCACCTGTTTTGTGCTCCCAAATAATTTTTCCATTTTCGCTATTTACTACATAGATACTACCATCAGAAGCTCCAAAAACAATATACTTGTCAATACTTACAGGGCTAGTTTCAATTGTAGCTGATGGATAACGTGTATAAGGAGCTGTATACACCAATGCAGGTAAAGTTTTGACTCTCCACTTCTCTTTGTAAGTTTCTCTATCCAAAGCAACCAACCCATCACTCGCCGTTCCAAAAACAATCAAATCGGCTGTAACTAATGGTGTAGAAGTTACATCCACATTGTATGGCAGTTCTTTCGAAATAATTACATTTCCAGTCTCTACCTCTATGATAAAAAACGACTTTGAAGCAATAAAATAGGCTAACCCATTGTGAATAGTGGGGGTTGATCCCCGGTTGGATATACCATTTTTTCTTTGCGACCACAAATGTTTTCCTGTCTGAGTATCATTTCCATGCATTGCTCTCCATTGGGCACCACTTATTACAACTTTATCATCAGCTGCAATAGTGCTCGTAGTTCCTTCACCCTGTTCCCAACTTGTATTTATCCACTTTTGCTCTCCGGTTCTCGCATCATACGCTGATAAACCTTTGCCACTTCCGGCATACACAACACCTTCTCTGGTAGTAAGTCCATCATCTAATACCGGAAGCCCCTCAACTTGTAGTTTCTTTTCCCAGACAAGTTTCCCGGATTCAGTATTCACAGCATACAAATAACCTTCTGCATCTTGTGCAAACACATTTTCCCCCTCTATTGCAATTGTGTTTTTTATTGAGTTTCTTGTTCTATAAAACCACTTTATCTTACCACTCTTAGCGTCTAGGGCATAAATTCCTCCTTCTCCTCGCAAATCTTCATCTACGGTTGCCACATAAATTGAGTTATTGTAGATAAGAGGAGAGGACATAAAGATGTTTCCTTTGACATTATTAATCCAGGTTAGCTTAATGGGCAGATTCAGTGAATCTGTTCTATGTCCTACGTGTTCTGAGTTAGCCAATAGAGTAGTCCAATTCTCTTTGAGTATTACATCAGTATCTTTGGGCTTATATACAAAGTGCTCTTTTGCCTTAGCTACTTCTCCGTTTTCAAACTGAGCTGTAACTTCTATAAATAGATTTTGATTTATGTATTGCTCCGGGATATCCATATCTACATACCAGCTCCAGTCTGTTTTTTGATTTAGCTTTCTCTTCATTTCAATAGTCTTATTATCATCATAAAGCGTATACACAATATCTCTTACCGGAGAGATCGAGTTATATGCATTTACCATCAGTGGTACTTGCCCTTTATCATTAGTTGTAACAAGACTATTGGAAATGGAAGAAATAACCAAGTTCTTATCAATGTATGTATATCTTAACTGTGTATCGATATTGCCTTTGGAATCTATAGATGCTAACCTAAAGGCAGAAGTTGAATGGTCTATTCCTCCTTTATCTAATGTTGCAGTAGATATGGTTTTTATTTTCCCTTGCTGACGTATAAAATGATTGTGCCAATGCCCATAGAACCATCCTTTTACATTCAAGTCATTAAGGACTAACTTTTCGGAATTATTTTTCTTAAAAATAAACTCTTCAGTATAAGACATTAAATCATGATTAAAAATAATGATAGGGGTCTCTTTGTTTACTAACGCTAAATCATTCTTGATCCATTCATAAACTTCAGCTTCTGTATAGCTAGGAGCATGGTCGCCATAAGGCATTGGTGTTACCACATAATGTACATTGCCATAGTCGAAAGAAAACCATACGGGGCCATATATACTTTCAAACAGTTGCTCTCCAGAATCTCCTTTAACCAGGTCATGATTACCAATGCAATAGTACACGGGACATCCCATATTTTTACTATTCATCAATTTAATATGGGCTTTTAAACCCGATTCATAACAAATATCTCCTGTATGAATTATAAATGCTACATCCTCATTTTTAGCATAATCACGCACATTGTGTGCCCATCTCTCTTGATCACTTGTGTTGAATATTTCAGTATCTGATAGCTGTATAAATTTATGGCTACCATCTTTTGCAATACGGCTATTCCAACTTTCCAGAGGAAAGTCATATGAATCTACATCTTCATCTATTTTGATATAATGTTTATTGCCAGCCTTGTATCCCGTAGGTGTTGTTACTGTAATAAATCGTTCATTGGAATGCCCGGGAAGTTCAAACACTCCGTTTGAATTTGTTTTCACAACATTTTTACCATCGGACACCATTATCCCTTTCAAAACTCTCTCTCCTTTATCGTACAACCCATTTTTGTTACTATCAACAAAAACTTTTCCGCTATGAGCCGATAATGTAATAGCAAAGAATAGTGTGGTAATCAGACTTAGAATATATCGTTGAATCATAATCTATAGATTTAGGTTAGTATTCTTATGGTGTTCTTTCACAAAACTACACCTTTTTATATTGTAAACAGACTTCATAAAATCTCCTGAAAGCCTTTGTATAAAAGAGATTGTATGGTTTCAAACTGAAGTTTACCTTTGGTGTTTAGGTGTTTTACATTTCAAACATAGCTAAATTCTTTCAGGATGAGATCAGCTCCTCTTAATTATTTGTGATATAAATCTTTATTGTTCTATGAGAATTCATAAAATAAAAGAAGTAAAGTCAAATATCTCATCGTTTGGAAAACCGGATCTTTTTGGACTATCTTTCTTGTGTAATCATTAAATATCAGCCATCAGTAAAAGAGCTCATTTTTATGAGATACTAAAGTTTTTCGGCACCTGCGTTTCAAGGCTCGTAACCAGGGTTTTTAACGGTCTAGGACCGAAGGCCTGTCGGTCTAGGAGAGAAGGGTGCTCGGTCTAGGAC
>CAZOVL010000121.1:0-6109 GCA_964583185.1 uncultured Bacteroides sp.
TCATTGCTTCAGCAATAAACGGATTGCGGTAGTCGCTGACATTCGGGAAATTCTCAGGCGTTACTTTTCCGTATAAGCCGCCGGGATTTTGTACTTCAATCCGGTCATCATATTCATAGATAAGGGCATTCATCAAAAGCTCTCGAGTTGCCCAATAAGGATACTTGGAGAAAGTTTCCTCACGCAATACACTCACCGGAATGGGACGTTTTTGAGCAATGCTCGTTTCGATAAACGTATCAATTTTGGGAAGTTCTATGCAAAGGCTTCCACAAAATTTGTGTTCGTTAATAATATCTCCGGCTCGGTCTTTTCCCTTGAAACGAACATACTGAATATATGAGCCGTGCAGATATCGTTCCGGATTTTTACCGAAAAGAACGATGGCTCCGTTTGTGGGGCAGTTGTAACGCAAATCGTAAAATCCGAGTGATGCAAGTTGTTCCTCGATACTTCGTTTGTCCTCTGCAAGAATATCTTCGGCTACGGCTTTGGGCAGATATTCTTTGCGGATAAGTTTTACGTCTAAATCGCTAATGGTAGTTCCGAAACAAGGCATTGCGTCAAACGTGTGAACGTTGGACAAACGGCGCTCGGTCAGGATTTTCTCTTCCGCTTCCGTTGCCATGCTTTTCCGTGGGCCAACCCGCACCCAAATTCTTCCTCGATAACGCACAGGCGGAAATTCGGACGGCTGAACTTCGGCTACCAGCACTTCGCCATCATCGAAAGTAAATTTCTCGACCGTCATCACGGGTTGTGGCAAGATATTACCATCGGTGCGGATATTAGATATTTGTAAAAGCAGTTTGTCGTCCACTTTCAAACCGGAAAGCGTACCGTTATCGTTTGCACCGATTATCAAATAGCCGTTCTTTCCACTCCCCGAAACATCGTTGGAAAAAGCACAGATAGCCTGGCAGAATTTGTCCATATTCTCGGTAGATATGGTGCGTTCTATGTGCGAGCTTTCCGGGGTGGAAAGAAGATGAGTGAGTTGGGAGTGGGTAACCATAAGATATTTCAGTTCTTAGATGAACAAAGTTAGCAAAAATAGTTAATTATTGTGTTTTGTTTTTTGATAATAAAACCAACATTAATATTTTGAAAATGATGTACGGATATATTCGTATTCCTACCTATAATCAAACATTAGAAAACCATTTTATACAGAGAATAAAAAGAATTTATGAAATACACGTTCACTTCATACAATATTAAGAAAAGAAGGCATATAATTATTGCAATTATTAAATAAAGAAGAAAATAAATTATAGATCTGTGACCCTGTTTCTCATTAGTTCTGAAAGAGAGGTAGTAAAAGGGTATGCAGACTCTCTAAATGGTTTATAATTTTTTAGATTTCTGAAATTCCATTTCATGTTTTGGAATTCAAGGTTTGTTACTTTTTCAATCTGTACTATGAGGTAATCATTAATTTTATCTTTCGGTTTGGGATATGATAATTTTTCCATCTCAAGCTTTGAAAATACTCTTGGACCCGAACTTACAATTCTCCATAAATCTCCGGAGTCATTGTCTCCATGAGTATGTAATAGAAGATATTTTGAAGAAACTGTTTCTTTGTCGAGGATTAAAGAACCTTTCCTGGAGTTCATTCTAAAATTATAAAGATTGTTCTTCTTTATCCATTCATACTGCTCCTTGGTGTTATAAAACCCAATTAAAACAAAAGTATCATCAGGAATCAGATTCCTGTTTTCATTGTATGGTTCGGGTAGTAATTCATTTACAATACTATCCGATTCAGGTGGATTTTTATGTATATCGAAAGTCCTGAAAGCTAGTTTCTCTCTTTGTGAAGCACGATTGATAAAATGTTCAATAACCTCGAGTATAAAAGCTTTTAGATCTCCAATACCACTGTTCGTTTTTGAGGGCTTTACTGGAAATGCTCCTAACCCTGGTATTATTTCATGAAAACCTTTCTGTTTTATTTCTTTTTCTCCAGGATATAAAATATAGGCACCACCAGTTCTTCTAATAGCATCTTTATAAGCATGCATTTTTAGCAGATCAGCATTTTTATATACACCACCCCTGTTTTCAACTTTTTCTTTATCTAGTTCTTTATCTGAACTTTGCTTAATGTTAAAAGCAAGATTATCTACCTTGTACTTTGCATCAAAATGAATGTGTACAATTAACTCTTGAATTTCAGCATCCTCTTCTGAAATTCCCACAGGCCAAAATGTTAATGTATAATCTGGTCTTAATGTTGTAGTCCAACTTCCTGATTCTGGATAAGACTTTTTACCACTGAATGAACGATTATAACTAAATCTGATATTTAATTTTCTACTTCCTGAATCATAAATACCTTTGATTGCAGTGTGTTTACCTTGTTTAAGCCGTAAATTAAAACCATCATTAGTTTCTTCTATCAGATCAGTTATGTCTTTTGTTTTAATAGAAAAGGTTTCTTGGAATAGTTCAAGTAGTTGGAAAAACAGCCAGTATTCATATAATGTAGCAACATCTTTTTTGCCACCATCATAAACATGATCACTGCCTTTCCATATTAATTTAGCTGCCAGACTAAACATAAACCAAACGCGTAATATTTCACGGTAACCTTCTTTACGTTGAAGAACAGGACTGTTTAGTTTTAAGGTATTTGGTCGGGATATTTTTTTAAAGAACGAGTGATGTAAATGATTCTCTAGTTCACGAATTAGCAACTCTGATTCTTTTAACGTTTTGTTGTGATTAAATTTTTTTGCCTTATCGTTTACCACAACACAGAAACTCAGAAAGCTTTCTAATGCATATTTTACAAAACGGTTTTCAGGAGTATCTACTGAATCGATTTTGTAATTTGATGAGATCTTTTCAGGAAGAGAATTAAACCCGAGGCCTTTTAGGTAGTGATTAACAGGCAACATAGTTCTATTGCTGCTAATGATAAATTCTTTTGTATTAGCATTAGTAAATCGTTTTATTTGCCTGATATTTTTACTTTCTGATATTTCAGCCCATTGAGTTGCTGGTGAGGTAACTACTCTATGCACCGATTGTGCAAATTCATCTGTACTAATAATCGATTTTACAAATGCAAATCTCTGATAAAGAGATTTTGCATCATTTATATTATCAACTCCTAACTTATGATATGAAGGAGAGTCAATTTGCAATAACAGATCAGTGCATTTTTCGGTAATATACTCAAGCATATCATGGTAATCATCCTTTGAGCCTGTTTTAGCAGATTGTACTTCTAGTTCAATTTTTGAACACTCTTCATAAGTTTTTTTATTTATGATAGGAATATAAAGTGTACCTGTGAATATGTTTGGGGCTATTGTGCCAAGATTTCCAGCACGTTTGTGAGGTTGGATAATATTCTCACCTATATCTCCCAGTCTATAATCAGAATCATTTATTTCAAAGTCATAAAAGCACCCTTCTTTTAATTGGAATCTTGCTTCGTTATTTTCAGATGCTGAGTTAACACAATCGTAAAGTGTGCCAGGTTTTCTGGGAATAATAAAGAGTCGTAATCCTTCTCTTACATTATCCAGATTTATCTCTATTTCAGGTACCGTTATCATTTCTTAAGCTTCAGCAAAACTAGCAAAACCGTTATCAATTGCACTCCGATACATGCGAGTTATTTTTTCTAATGAGAGAGGATAAATTACATTTGAGCTATTAAAATCAAAACTGATGTTGTCAAATACATCCTTGACTATGTTAGTGTCATCTGAAATGCAGAATCCGCCTAGTGTTTCGAGTGGAGAGGCTAACTTTCTACGCGAACCATGGAGTTTAGGTAATAGCTTTTGAATTATTGCAATATCAATCTTTTCGTTAAGAGTAAGACTATCATCGACCTCATTGAGTTGATTTATTAATCTAAGGATTTCACTTGCAGTTCTGTATCCAAACTCTGTACCGGTTTTCTTTAACTCACCAAAGAATTTTACAAGCACGCTATTAATCTCTTCTTTATCATCCTTTTCAAATGTCTTATTATAGGACATTTCAAGAAAACTATTAGCCATGGATGCACCTTTGCTTATTAATTTCTGCATGTCAACATCTTTAATGTTTTTCAGAAAGCTTTCCATCTCATTTTCATCTACTCTGAATTCTATAGTGTTTGCTCTGTCTAATACTTTAGGACTAAACATATTTGTTGTTTCGTCAATGTTGACAGTTCCTATAACGAAAAGGTTAGAAGGAAGATAAAGTTGAGCAGGAACTCCATTATCTATTGAATCTGCTGGATAAAGAGGAATAAACTCTTTGGATTCCATTACACTTAAAAAGTCTGCAAAATATCGTTCTACAATACTTAGGTTCATTTCATCCAGTATCAGAAAATATGGGAGTTCAGGATTTTGTTTAGCACTAATAATTAGCTCCAGGGCACCACTATCTGGTTTTACATATTTACCGGGCTCCAGGGCATTAGGGTAGCCAAGCAGAGGTTCACGATTAGTCCAATCTGCGCCAACAGGTATGATTTTATATTGATTTTCGTTCTCACAAATCCATTGAGCAAAAGATTGTGCAAGCTTGGTTTTGCCAGATCCGGAAAGACCAGTTAAAATAAGGAATGGTTTTGTGAGAAGAGAAGCTACGAATCTGGATAATATTTCTTTATTATAAATGAGTCCTGAGTTTTCTAAATCCGTTTCAAATTGTGTTATGTCGAAGTTTTGTTGTTTGATTTTTGAAGGGGATGAATCAGAGTCTGTATTTGTAATTGCAGGCTGTTGTTCTAAATCAATAAGATCTTCTTGTTCTAAATACTGCTCTATAATATTATGTAAATCAGTGTCTAGAGTTTCGTTAGATGGTAAATCATTTATATTGTAAACCTTATAAATAAATGAGCTTTTATACCTTTTAGGTATTTTTGAATATTCTTTCTTGAAATACTCACCTATTGTTATAGTATCTTTAACCTTCCATTTTTGTATAGGTTCATTTGTCTCACTTACTCCATAAGATAAAATTAGTAGATCATAATCTCTGTAATAGAGATATAATGGATATATACCTTTACTAACTTCATTTGATTCTTTTAAAAAAGCAATCCATGGAATTTGTGCTTTTTGTCCTTGACCAAAACTTACTTTAACTTTAAGTCCAAGATGTTTTCTTTCATAATGACTATGTTTTAGATTATCTGTTTTAGTTTGTTCTAAGAACATTTTTAATTGTTGATGATAGCTCATAAGTTTTAATTTACTTTATAAATATATGTTTTAAATGGTAATCTAAAAACTCTTTAGAAGGAAGAAATCTATCTGGTAAATTTATAAGTCTGCCATTATACTCATTGAATAAGTAATCAATAGCTGGTTCTTCCTTTCTGTTAAAACAATCAGAGACTAATATTTTGTAGTCAGGTGTAATTGTAATCAATCCTTTGTCAAAAGCTTTATCATGCAGTGCGTTTATGCATAGTCCGTTATGTGGATTAGTTCTATTGTTCTTATCCTTTGCCCACGGGCTAATATGACTTGCCACAAGCAGCTCTGGTATTGATAATCCAGTTATACAACATCTTGAATTATATGATGCTAAAATGGTACTCCTGAAAAAATCTTGATTTACTCTCAGTTTTACTGTAGCTTCTCTATCCAGACCTACTGGGAAGTTAAATACTTCAGATTGAAATTTATCACTAAGTGGTTTGTTTTGAAATTTTGCTATTAATTGTTCGCTTTCATATGCTAATCTATCCCAATCGCCATTAAATTCATTCCAAACCTCTTCTTCTAATTTACTTCCGTGCACCAATCCTGATATGCCTTGTTTTTTTAGTTCGGGGTCTAACCTGCCAAAATTGCCAATTTTCATGTTCAAGGCAGAAGGACTACGTCCAATAATATTAGCATATTTAATGACTGTTGGATTTGTCTTGCTGCTGCTTCTGAACGGAACTTTACAATATACGTTAAAAGCAATAATAGTCTCCTCTTTAGTCCAATTGTTGTTCTTGCTCATCATTAATTATCTCAATCTCATTATTCAAAACAATCTCATAGAAATTTTACAAGGAATGTACTCTGATCTTTATCAGGGTCTGGTAATTCGATTATATCGGTACTCCTGAACAAATCACCCGGATGTT
>CAZOVL010000122.1:0-6090 GCA_964583185.1 uncultured Bacteroides sp.
ATCGGTATATAATCCACATGAGAATTCCCCATTTTAATACTTTCAGTTTGTTTTTCACCCTTAAAATCAATAGCTCTTACTAGATTCAGACTGTCACCTAAATGATTAGCCACTTTACCTACTGCACGTAAACTATCTCCTCTTACAGCAAAGTGAGGCATTGACAAACGAGCTGATAGAGATTTAAACGAGTTAATATTCAACTGCTTAGAATCCGATTGATTCTTCCCACCCAAAGCTATGAAATAGGCATTCCAGCTAGTAATATCATCGGGATAGGTAACCTCAAAATTAACGATACCCTGCTCATTTGTCCGGAGTTTAGGTTGCCAAAATGCATCATCGTGAAAGTTTCTACGCAATGTATTTCCCACTTCTTCCGGAATCTCTCCCTCTAGTATTTCGTTTGAAGCTCTTAAAGCATTCGTTTCAATCATAATTACTCCATTAGCAGCACGTGCACCATAAAGAGCTGTAGCTAAAACATCTTTCAATATATTAATTGATTGTACTTCAGAAACATCAAAATCCTCAACACTTCCCTCGTAAGGTAAACCATTGACTATGATTAAAGGCTTTTGTTGCTCATCTAAGCTACCTGCTCCCCGCACAGTAAGTCCTGCTAGTTTACCTTGTAACTCTTGAGTCATAAGATTCAATCCATCATCACTAGACATAGTGGCTACAGACCCCGTCAAAGATTGCTTTTTCACCGTTCCATAGCCCATAACTACAACCTCATCTAAATGCAATTCAGATTCCTTTAAAACAATAGTATAATCATTTCCGGTAGATACATTCAGCTGTTTGGAATTATACCCAATATATAAAACTTCCAAGGTGGTATTTCCATCTATCACTAGTTCAAATTTTCCATCCAAATTGGTAAAAACACCTCTATCTGTACCCTTTATCTTAACCGTAGCACCAATAATAGGATCTTTGTTCTCATCTATAACCGAGCCACTAATAATCTTTCGCTTCTGATTATCCAACCTAAACTCTTCAGTGTCAAAAACAGGAGATAAAACCAGTGAATCTTTGAAGTCTTTAGAAACATAAGGATTTTTTGACTCGTGCTTTTCAATATTTCTATTAAATACATCAAAAGAGATACGTGCTATATCACTCCCCTCATCAAAAGATATCGTGTCAATTTTCAAGTAATTCACTCCTCTTTTTCCTAATTTTAGAGGATAACTATACGAGGTAGTATCACTAAAAATAAGATGAAGAGTCAATTCTTCTGTAGGTAAATCTGTAAATCTTCTAGTTCCTCCATAATAGAGTTGATAATATTTACGATCTTCCTCTTTTTGGGGTTCAATAAAAATAAGTTTAGGATTTAAGTTCTTTTTTAGCGAATCAACACCTAGAACTAAATTCAAACTAAACCCTTTATTCGTAATCTCTTTCGATTTTTTCTCATAACCAATTAATCCGGAGGAAGAGCTTATAATTCCCAACAGTTTATTTTTCACAGATTTCTCAACTGTTTCTTTATCCAATAAAGTTTCTCTGAAGTATAACGCAGGTTTATACGGAAATATTGATCTCTTAATAAGTGACTTATCCCATTGTTTTATTTTTTGATAGTTGGGGTAAAGTGTATATTGATTTCCTCCTTCAATTTCTATATTAGCCAACAAACTATTCTCAACATATACTCCACCTATATTAGAAAGTCCATTCATTGAGTTTCTAACAGGAAAAGGTCCAGCTAAAGTAGGATTTTTCACCTGCGTCCGTAACACCGAATTATAGCTGGTTTTACTTGTTGGATTTATATAGTACAATGAGTTTCCGGTTTCAATATATCCCGGTAAATCTATTCGATGATAAAGGTTTGGCAGTCGTATTTCACCAAAGGTATGATCTATGCTTATCAATTGAGTGCGAAGTTCATATTCTTCCTTCTCTGATAAATAACCTATCTCTTTTTTGTCTAAAAGTGTGGAGGTCAAGATTAAAGGTTCTTTTAAAGAATCTTCATTGGACAGCTTCACATAGGATTTATCTGCATTAAAAGAAACGATATGTTTCTTCCCTTTCTCCACATAAAAGTTATTTACAACAATGTCTCTATCGTATGTACGGAAACGTAGGTGATGTGGTCCGGGATTCACCCTAAAAGTATATACATCTAGGTTTTCAGCTTGCTTTGCATAATAAAGACGACCATCAATCCATAGCATATGTACTCCTTGTACCTCTCCGGAAATCACAATAAAAGGAGAAATAAGTGTAGTGCTGTCAGGAGTAGATTCTTTATGAACAAAACATACCTCAGGATATAAGAAATCATAAAAAGCTAACGTATCCAATCCCATAGGATTTGCCCATTTTTTCCAAGTCATCCAAGATGTAGCATTGTAAATCCAATCATCATCTAGTTCATACCGAGTAATTAGGGGATGTTTAGCGTAACGAGATTTACCTCCAATTGGAATATTAGGCATTGCATAATTTTTGAACTTGGAAGTAAAAGAGTAAGCCGTAATATCTACATTTTTTACAGGATTTCCTTTTTTATCTTTTACTAATATTTCCACACTACTCTGTTGTCCCGGATAAACAGTGGTAGGGGTATTCACATCCATTATTATGTTTTTCTGAATAAAAGGTAATGAACTTTCCTGTATCTTAGCCTCTCCTCCAAACAGATAGGTAAGTTTTACTCTATACCCTTCTTCTCCCGTATCTTTAATTTTATAATTCAACTGGGTTGAATATCCTCTTGATATTTCACTTTTTTTCTTATAAACAACATACCAAAAAGGTTTTTTAGAGGGATTATCTACCTCTAAGTAAATGGAGTCGTTTGCTCTATAGAACTTATAACTCAATTGATCTTGGGTTACATCACTTAAATAAAAACTCTCATACGAATGGGGCGTTTCTACCGTAATATCCTCAACAAACCAAGGTATGGCAAAAGTGTAGGGTAACTGAACCGTGTCAACAGATAAACACTCTCCTTCTTCTCCATCCATACTAATGATGGCCTCTGTTGATTGTGGCTTACCCAAAAACAGCTCTTGAATGGTTAGCATTCCTTTATCTAACGAAAAATCCAAATTGTATTTTTTGTTGAGTCTACTTAAAGACAAATTAGCCGTGTGTTTCTCATTATCAGAACTTAAGTAAGAAGCTTCAACTTGAAAGTTTAAAGAACCATCCAATGGAAAAATGGAATCAGGTAGCACTATTTCTTTTTCTGAGACTCCATGCAAATCAACAGTATAATTCCATAACGTATCCGGAAGATATACAGGATTCATTCGTTTTAGCGAATAAAGATTCAAAGAAGGTCTTTTGATTAATAACTCTACTCTACCCTCGTAAACAGGCAGATTATTCTCATCGGTTACTTGGACTTTTACCTTAATTGAATCTCCTAAGCCATACTCTTTCTTTTCCGAAGAAAAATCAAAATTTATACTTTTCAGCTCATACTCTTCATACCTAAAAGAGCTGCGTATTGCATTATTATTCTTGTCTTCTGTTTCCAAAGATAAATAATAATCGGTATCCAAGAGTAAATCCAATCCTTCATTTAATTGAAACTCATAGGTGTACATACCCGGTTGGTAAGGAGTTAACTCGGCTAATAAAGTATCTACATTTAACGAGGAGGAATAATAATTGTACTGGTTTCGAAGCCTAATTCCCACCTTTTTGTTATATCTCGAACCATTTTTTTTGGCTAGATAAGCTTTTATCTTCACTGTTTCCCCCGGTTTATATTTCGGTTTATTAAAAACTACAAACCCGGTATATTTATCGGATACAGCACGCTCAGAAGGATTAAAAACTCCTTTTACCCAATATTTTGTATTGCTCCAAAAGCGTTTAAATTTCCACCCCAAACGCTTAAAGAAGGAAGAATTATTGTAATAATCTTGATAATTTTCTATACTGTAATAGTGAAAAACTCCCTGATGCTGAATTTCAATAACCTCTTCATCTTTTACCTGTGAAAGACTATACGTTTGTGTTTTATCATCGAATTGAAACTTTCTGTTTCCTCTTTTTACCTCTGCGTTCGGAATGATGTTTCCTAGTGTATCATACAGACAAACAATAAATCGATCGGATGGGATTTTCTTTACATACAAGTTATCCACTACCCACTCACTATAACTCAATTTATTCTCTTCAACACTTACTCTAACATAATTTCCTCTAGGTAAAGCCGGAATCTTTTTTCCTTTTTTATATTTTGTAACAAAAGTTCTCAGCATATCTTCATTAAAACCCTCCTCATCCAGATGGACTTTACGTAAATCGTCTTTACTAAGTTCATAAATATGCACTTCGGAAGAGCCTCTTGGACTATCAAGTAAGCTTGTTTGTCCAAAAGAGAACATATAATTAAGTATAAAAATAAGGGAAATGAGTAGTTGTCGTGTTTTCATAAGTATAAAATCATAGATTTTAATTCTAATATATTCATTCTAAATGAAATATGAATTAACTTTTCAGTTATAATTTATCCAGGAAGCAAAAACAGAAAAAGAGTTTTTTCTATATGCTTTCTACACAGCTGGAAGGCTCTTTTCTTCACTTTTTGTCGGTCTAGGACTGAAGGCCTGTCGGTCTAGGAGAGAAGGGTGCTCGGTCTAGGACCGAGGGGGGCTTCGGTCTAAGACCTCCTTAAAACAAACTGGTTTAGAATACTTTTTTATGGTAGATCTTTATTTATTTTTGAAAAAACAAGAAGTAAAGAAGATTTACCATTAAAGACTTAAACTTTTTTCTTTCTATTCTTCAGTCAAAAAAAAGAGACTCGGAGAAACAAGTCAATGACTCTTTTCAAAAGAATAAAGTTTAATTAACTTTGATCTTTATTCTTTTGAAAGAAGCAACAACCTATGGAGTTATATCTTTTCAATCCGGAACACGATTTGGCATTAGCTCACGGAGAACCACACTATCTCCCACCTCAAATAGTTCGTCAGTTTGCACAAGACTACGCACTGCTTCCCTTTTGGTATGCCAAAGACAACTCCTCTCTTTTGCTTTTTTCCGAGGAACAACAACAATTTTTACATCATTACAATCGACTCTTCAATCGTTCTTTAACAGGGATATTCCATTCGCAACTCAAAGAGCTATCCGATTTGAGCAAGATTAACCCTTGGGGGTGGAACACTACATTAATAGAACAGCTCATAAAAGCAGGAATAACACAACAATTCCTCCCCTCCCTAGCGTATATCAAAGACCTAACCCAGCTTTCTCACCGATCATTTAGTGTAAACCTTCTTCCTCAACTGCAACTCTCCACTTACTTTTGTGGAGAATCCAAACTATTTCAATCGGTTGAAGAACTTAATGGATTTGTACAAAGCCACAGTCACTCGGTATTAAAAGAGCCGTTATCAGGTAGTGGAAGAGGTATTATGTGGTGTGAGCAAACGCTGATTCCATCCTTACAAACCTGGGCTAAACGAGTCATAGAACGACAAAATGGAGTGATTGCCGAACCGATGTATTCTAAAGTGTTAGATTTTGCTATGGAGTTTGAAATGGATTCCAATAGTCAATGCAACTTTGTTGGATATTCAATGTTCTATACTTCTTCATTGGGGTCGTATCAAGGAAACTACCTACTTAATGATAAAGAAATAGAAAAACGCATAGCACATTATGTTCCCTTAGAAGAACTTCAGCTACTTAAAGAAAAAATACAATCCCATTTAAAAGACTTAGTAGGTTCCACCTATCAAGGATTTTTAGGAGTAGATATGATGATTTGCTCTTTTTCAGATTTCCCCCTATATCGTATTCATCCTTGTGTTGAGGTAAACTTTAGAATGAATATGGGACTGGTTGCTCACTCCATACAAGCAAATTTCATGGATTACAACGCACAAGGAAAGTTCACTACGTATTACTACAGAAAAGAAGGAGAGGCCTTGGCAGAACATAAAATGATGGAAAAGAAATACCCGTCCATCATTAAAAACAACAAGCTGGTTTCAGGTTATCTTCCGTTAGTTCCTGTTACTTCCACCAGTCGTTATAGAGCTTGGGTGATAGTTGAATAGATTCACTCTCATTTCCATACCGATCAATAGTAGATAC
>CAZOVL010000123.1:0-5882 GCA_964583185.1 uncultured Bacteroides sp.
AGTAAAATCTTCTGTTAAAAAATAGCCTTCTTCTTTTCCTCTGATTAAAGCTTGTGAAGTGTTGCTATCATTCTTTTTATTTACCTTATACTCTTTATTGGAATAGCTAAAAGAACTGAAGACTTCTAAGTTGGTTATCCAAGACTTATCTAGCAACCAGTTTAACTTTATATTTCCTCTCAGGGTATTTTCTTTTCTTTTTTTATAACTGTTCTCAAAAGCATCCGGGTCTTTTTTATCATTAAATCCACCCACATTACCACTCAGTCCTACGGTTAATGTAATGGGTTTGTCTAGCTTTTTATTCAATACTTTGGAGTAAGTCAGTGATGCTCCATTTCTTTGATAGGTAGTGTGAGGAGAAGCTAAGTCTGAATTTGCATTGGTGTGCTCCAAACTGGTGTTAAGAGTTCCTCCATTTTTACCCAACTTAAATCCTTTACTCAATGCAAATTGTTTAGAGTGAGGCTGCGTAGAAAAATCGGCAGTGTATGGTGTCTCTCCCTTTTTGGTGTTCACTTTTACTACTCCGTTAGATAGGTCACCATATTCTACAGATGGAATACCTGTAATAACTTCAATTGATTCAATGTTTGTTGTACTGATGTTGCGAGTACTTACACCTTGTGTTTCATCTAAAGAGGAGTTATTGTTCAGCCGAATCCCGTCAATTTCTATGGCAGTACCAAAAGTAGCATTTCCTTTTTCGGATTTTCCACTTCTTACAGCAAATCGCTCATCATAAGCTGAAGCTAGGTTCATCTCTTTCGATTTTCCTCCCGGAAGTAAACTGGAAATATCCGTAATGTTCATCACTTGAGTATGATCAAGTGCTGCGCGGTCAATTAAGTAAGATGTAGTGGCACCTTCAGATTTTCGTTGTGCTGTAATAACTACCTCCTCTAAAGCCAAATTACTCTCTTGTAAGGTAATGGTGAGTGGACTAATGTTGCCTTGTACATCTAGTTCTTCTTTTTTTTCTGCATATCCCAAACAACGAACTGTTAAAATCGTTTTTCCTTGAGGTATATTTTTTATGCTAAAGTTTCCTTTTTGATCAGTAACAGCCCATAATCCATCTCCTGAAAGTATGACATAAGCAAACTCAATGGGAGTGTTTTTTGAGTCAAGTACTTGACCTTCAATGAGAAAATTTTTTCCTTCGATTGAAATTAGGGTGATAAAGGTCAGTAGAATGGATAAAATGAATCGATTCATAACGTTGGGTATAATCCACTTTGAAGTGAAATATGATTAAAACTAATTACAGTTGACTAGTGATCTGAACAGGTCTCTAGGTCATTATTCTATGGTAATGGATTTTTTTGTAGCCTCATTACCATAGAATAGAGAATATTAACTTATCAAAATATACAACACAGGAATAAGAAGTCCCGCAAATAAGAACCATTTACCTCTTCCCATTATTCCGTGTTTTCTGGAAACAATAAATAATCCCGATACCGCAAAGAAAATTAAAGAAATGGCGAATATATCGGCCATAATAGTCCAACCTCCAATTTTATTGTAGTGGAGTTTATTAATCCAGAAAACAAAAGGGCGTTTAGTATGAAACTCATAACTCAACTCTCCTGTTTCAATGTTGTAAACACCTACACCTCCGTCTAAGAGTACTTGGTGAGACAATTTACCTTCACGTATTAACTTAAGAGGAGGAAGTTCTTTTTTCTGATTCCAAACTTGAGTTAAAGATTCTGAGGAAAGATTTTTTTCAAAAGTTAATGTCTCTTCCACCGTTTTATAGGCGGGATCACCATCGTTCATATGATTAAGAATGATCCCTGATAATCCGTAGATCAAACAAATTCCTACCATTAAAAAGCCTAAATCACGATGAATGATTCTTAACCATTTTTTTATGCTATTTCTTTTTTTAGGAGTTGTATTAGAGTTCATCGTAAGTTAGTCCATCTAGGTAGTAAATAGCAAAATAATCTTTGTTATTCGCTTTCATCCATGCTCTCATTTCTTCAATATTTGCTCTTTCAGTGTCGCAAGATTCTTCAGAACCATCATCTTTAATGGCTTTAGCCTCAATGTCTTTTTCCATCAGATTTATTTCCGCCTCAGTTAATTGTTTCTCTTTTAAAATACCTGTTACTGCAATTTCATTTCCAATGAGTTCTCTGTTGAATCCACCAATTTCACCTTTTGCTTCTACACGAATAGTTACTTTGCTATCTCCCTGAAGGAAACAACGTTTTCCTGAGTGTGAGCAAGTGTGGGTTACATATCCTTTAACAGTAACCTCTTTGTTTTTAAGTTCTTCTGCTTTTTGAAGCATATCATCAAGAGAAAGAACTTCACTTGCAACAGTGGTTTGTTCAGTATGAGTTGCTTCGTTTTGTTGTTTAGAGGTGTTTCCACAAGCCATAAGGCAAGCTCCTACAACGAATGCTAGAATAATTTTTTTCATTTTCTTTCTTTTTAAGTTTTATGTAATCTATCTATTTAGTTATAAGTGTTGTAATAAATGCAGGGATTCCAAACAATATGATAAGCAGAACACCTGCTATCTTGTTGGAAGTATTTCTTTTTCTTCCAAAGGTAATAAAATAGACCAAAGCCAATGCCAAGCTCAAAGCAAAAGCATATCCCCAATTACATGTAAATGTGGGTTTAATATATTCTGAGTCTTTTTGATTTGTACTTAAATAGATGGGAAATAATACCTTTGATAATTTATCCCATTGATCTGTTTTTGCTTCCACATAATAGGGTTCGTCGTGTTTTTTGAGTTCATTATATAGTTCTAGAACGTGATATGTACACCCTTGAGGAGTAGTTACATTAACCATCCAGTAAAATAGATTTCCCAACATCATAACAGAGTGTTGATGAATATCAATAGGAGGTATGTCTAATTTAGTTAATTCGTAACCTCCTGTAGCATTCAAAGTGTAGATTTGCCCTTCCTGACTCAGAATAAATCCATAGATGGTTTTATCTGCTATTTCATAGATGCTAAAGTATGCAATGTTTATTTTCTCTCCTGCTTTTGTATTACCAACATACGGTTTGCCATTTACCTGCTTTATATGGAAAAGTTCACCTTTACTGTCTAAAACAAAATAACCTTCATCATAGGGCTTTCTTGCCTGTGGATTGCCCCATACGTGTTGTGCAGGAAAAGAGAATCCTTTTTCTTCCATTTTTTTCTGAAAAAGAACACTCTTTGCTTGATTTACCTCATTGGTTGTTTTATCAACAAACTCAATTTTATCTTTCAAACGAAAGACTTCATCGGGTGATTCTAAAGAAGTTCTTCCCGACATGGCTTCGTACATAAGATGTAAGTTAATGGTTGGTTTTTGTATCTCTTTAGGAGAATATCTCCACATTGCGGTTTTTACACGTAACATACGGGGTTCCATTTCAACACCCAATATGGAGTCGGGCATATTACCCGCTAAGGTCAACTGTCTGTAACTTAATAGGGGAGTAATGGAGTCGTATTCCTCTCGTGTGTAATAATTTCCTTTCCGATCAAAGTATTCTACTTGTTTCTTTTCTGTTCTCTTAATAGCAAAATCTTGGAGTAATGAGCTATAATAAACAAAAGGATAGTTTTGTTTAGAGGCTGTTGCTTTTTTTACAAAAGCCGGAATAGCCCAGGACAAAACAAGAGTACTTATAATAAGTATGGTTATTCGGTATGTATTTTTATATTTCATAAGTTATTATACTCTTTTATTAATTAAAACAACTCTCCATCTTTGAAACGAATTAAGGAGAAAAAGCTAAATGAAATACTGAGAATCGTGATGATAGTCAGGTATATTAAAGATGGAGAATATGCACCCGGAATGGCATCAAAGTAGAATAATGCCAATATCAAAATTGTAATGATACTATTCATTATACGTTGTTTCCATACGGGTTCTATGCATATCCAGGAAGTTAGTAAATAAGCGGCTATGCCTCCTAATAGCCAAGGTAAAATAACCTCTGTATTCCAAAAAGCCACTTCAGATGGAAAGTATAATCGTGTACCCCAGAATATGGCAGTATAAACCATAGTGAATAATAGAATGAGATTTAATATGCCATAAAAAAGCATAGACATCATTATCTTACTTTCGTGTAAAGGAAGATGTAAAGTAAGTTTTAATCGCTTATTAATCATCTCCGGAGTGTATTGGCTAATGGCTAATAACACACCGGCCAATAGAGGCAAGTATTTTATAGGTGTGAAATAATAAATCCCTTTTTGTACAATAAGATCCCATACATTGTTAATGCCTTGTACCCTGAGGTTTTGTGATATGTTGATAAATGAATAAAGAATGACTCCTGTAAATGCAAGCAGAATAATAAGTAAAGTCCAACGCGATTTATACCATTCTTTATAATATATTGATTGTATCATAGTTAGTGCTATTATTAATATTTTCCCGTTAATCCAATGAATGCATCTTCTAGGGTTAAATTCTCTTCTATTACTTCATTAGGCTCCACTCCAAGGTGTTTTAACTTTTGACATATTTCTTCTTTGGGCATAAAAGAGTAAGTTTCCCATTGATTTCCTATTTTCTCTGTATTCCAAAGCCCTTCTTGGTTTGTAAAATCTAACTCGCTTGTATGCGTAAAGGTAAAACGATGAAAGTTACTTAGTATTTCAGCTGTTGGTTTGTGAAGCAATAACCTACCATAATCCATTATCATACAATCATCAATTAACTTCTCCATATCTTGTATGATGTGAGAAGTTAAGAAAATGGTTTTTCCTTCCGCTGTAGCAAATTCTTTCAGATGTTCCACAAATAAACGTCTATAACCCGGGTCTAATCCCATAGAAAAATCATCGAGAATCATTAATTCCGGGTCTTGAGCAAAGAGTAATCCTAAAGCCACTTGTGAACGTTGTCCACAAGACATTGTACTTATTTTTTGAGTTTCACTTACTTGAAGTTTTTTCAATAATTCATAATAGGCTTCTCTTTTCCAGTTTGGAAAAAAACGACTGTAATATTTTTCAATTTGTGCTACAGTAAAAAAACTATGCTGTATGTGTCCTTCAATTAATAAACCCACTCTGGCTTTTGTCTCCGGAGTAATTGATTCCATTGTTTCTCCAAATAACCGACATACGCCCGATTTGGGTTTTAAATAGCCATTTAGAATATTAATAATGGTTGTTTTTCCTGTTCCGTTTTTTCCTAATAAACCTAATATTTTTCCTCTCGGAACTTCAAAGTTTAGGTTTTCATAAATCAAACGTTTCCCATAATAATGGGTAATGTTTTCACATTGAATAATTATATCCATTCCTTTTTACCTTTTCCACATTTTTTTCATTCGTTGAATAACTTCCTTTTGTGTCTTAAAAGGCGATTATTCTCATTGTGCAAAAATAGTTTGATATAAAATAAAGGGCAATCGCAATATGTTGGTATATGATAAGAGATATCTACCCATAAATAACTATCAGTTGGTAGTTGGGATGATTGTAAATGAAAAAATAGGGGGAAATAGGTTTGTAAGGGCGATGGAAATATTGATGTTCAGTTCAAGTACGGATTTTTGTTTTGTTCTGTTTTTTTACTCATTAAATAGGATTCAATAAATCCGAGATTTTCTGTGTTTCTAGTCGTTTTTTTGTTTTCGTAACTACTTTTTATAATGTGTTTTTTTTATTCCGGTAATATCCCTCTAATTAGCATCTCTTTTTTCTTGTTAAAATATTGATTAATAAGTATTCATGTGGTTTATTAAAATATTTAAAATCTTATGTCTAATTCCGGGTCTTACTCGGTCTAGGACTTAACGACCTTAGGTCCTAGACCGATAAAAACTTGAGTTAAGGAATCAATCTACTTTATACTTATAAGTGTTATTTCAACTAAGATGTGGTTTGTCTA
>CAZOVL010000124.1:0-5874 GCA_964583185.1 uncultured Bacteroides sp.
TTGCTTACAATTAAAACCATATACTTGTTATCTATTAGGCTTCATCACACTTAACCAACTACTGTGAAATATATGTAGCCGACCTCTTAGTTTTACTAATTCATTACAATTCTGAGAGTTTTCTTATAACCAGATTTCATTGTTTTATTTACATCGTTTGCATTTATACTTCTTATGTACTTCAATTTCCTTTCTTATAACTCCTCTCTCAACCTACAAGGGTAGTGCTTAAGGTCTGGAATTAAGGGAGATCAATCCAGAAACAAAGAGGATTGAGGCGAGCAACACACACTCTTAATGCACTCATCCTTTATCCTCATTATAAGACTTTTAAAAGAGTAATATTACGTTAGAGCGTTTAGTGACTATCTGGATTTTTTAGATTTCACTATTCTTTGTCATTAATCATAAAAAGAGCAAGGTAAAATAAGCAAAAACTTATCCTGACTATATATTACCCAGAACATCTAAACCACTATATATTGACACACAAAACACTACCTAAAATCAAAGTACAGATTAGAGATGGAAGTATTTATCCTATAACACGATTGCAATATAGATTATAAAATCGTATCATTTTTTCATATATCAGAAGAGAGAATAGAAAGATTTAGACCATTTATAAAGCAAAAAAGACTGACTTCAATAATTGAAGTCAGTCTTTATATCTATCCTATAAGCAATAGATTTACTCTATTCTTCCAGTACCGTCTTTGAAATTCAAATAGGCTTTTTGTCCAGCAGTTACATTTACTCTCTCTTGGTCACCACCGTTTCCTCGATATTCAATACTACCATCAAGAATCATAAATTCTGTTCTCCACCAATCTTTTTCTGTTATACTGATACATATTCTAAGCTCTGCGTCTTTTGCAAATCCTGGAGAAACAAATTCTCCATCAGCTGCTTCAGGAACAGTAAACAAGCCTGTCTTATCAATAGACCAACCAGCATTAGCAGCATCTCCCATTAAATAAACATTGGGTTCATAGAACGCTACAGTTTTATCGTCTTCACCTTGCACACTAACGTGAATAATATACCAACCTGCATTACCAACTTTGATATTTCCTCCTTCATCTGATAAACCAGCAAGATCTATAGACTCCTGTGAGATTTTGGCTGTAAAACCGAAATCATTGCCCCAACCTGCTTGTGGTGCAAATTTAATCTCCTCATCAGCTTCAAAATGATAAATCCCCCAGAACTCACCCGGAGTATCATTAATAGGGATTAATTGATTCCAAGTACCACCCCAGTTATATTTACTACCTGTCATAAAAATGTCACCAAAATCAACAACCATAGCATTCGTAAATGTAACTTTAACTATTTCAGAAGCTGCCAATTGAGTTCCACTAACAGTAGAACCAATAGAAGCAATCATCTTAAAATAGACAGTCATCTCTTTTTGTTCTTCAACTAATTTAAGAGCAACATCATTCAATTGTTTTTGAGTAATGGACAGATCCTTTCCTGTTGCAGTATAAGCTAGAATTTTATTCTCAAAATCCTGAGATAAATCGGCATAGATATAATACTTCACAGGTGTAGCTACACCAAAATCTGCCTCTTCCCAAGAAAAAGTACCAATAACTTTATTGAAATTTTCTTCCTCTATAACCACACCATTCTCAAATTTTGCTGATAGCACTGGTTCAACGAAGTCATTTTGATTTAACTTTACTTCGCTATCACTTGAACATCCAACCCCAAGCAATACAAGTGCTGAAAGTAAAATATAATATATCTTATTCTTCATAATTGTCATTTTATAAAATTAATAACCCGGATTTTGAACAAGGCCGGTGTTAACCCCCGTATCATCAGCAGGTAATGGATAAAGGTTAAACTTGTCATCTACAGCTTTTCCATTAAATACTCCACCTTTCCAATCCCAAACATAACTACTTGAAGTCAGCTTATTATAACGAATCAAGTCTGTTCTTCTATGAGCTTCAAAGAAGAATTCTCTAGCTCTTTCATCTAAAATAAAATCTAAAGTCAACTCACTCTCTGTTATCTTAGCACCCTCTTTGTTATCATATGCTCTAGCTCTTAACTCATTCACTCTATCTAAAGCCTCTTTCTTTGTAGCACCTTGTCCATTTCTTAGAACAGATTCAGCTAAATTCATATAAACTTCACCTAATCTGAAGTAAGGGAAATCGGTAAATACTTCACGATTAGCAAGTGTTACAGGAGTACCATCTTTCTTTAAGTTTATAAATTTAACAACAGGAACCCCATCGGTAAATTTTGAAGGATCAATGATTTCCTTGTTCTCCGCATGTTCCGGATGCAACATCTTAGTGCGACTATCATTAGCTGTATTTACTTCTTTATCAAACAATTTAACTAACGCATACTTAGCACGATTACCATTCCAAGTATCTTTAGCATTAACTTCATCTTTCATTACAGGAGGAACCGTACTACAAATTAAGAACGTCATTCCACCCCAAGTTAATGTTTGATCTCCTTCATAACGAATAGGGAAAATAATTTCCTTAGATTGATCATTATCAGCCACAAAAAGGTCTTTATATTTACCTTCCAAGTCATAACCGGCACCAATCACTTTTTTACTGTAAGTTATACATTCAGTGTATTTTTCCTGATCAATATAAACTTTAGCATTTAAGTATAAGCGAGAAAGTAAAGTCCAAGCAGCTGCTTTATGTGCACGTCCATAAGTTGTGCTATTATAACCAACAATAGGATCTAACATCTCTTCTGAGCATTCTAGCAATTCTTTTTCAATATAGTTAAATAAATCAACTCCATTTGTTTGTGATGGCTTAAATGCACCAATAGGGCTATCTTCTGTAACAAAAGGAACATTGCGGAACATATCTAATAAATGATAATAAGCAAGTGCACGCAAGAAACGAGCTTCAGCTCTATATTCTTGAATAGTAGCCATATCAGCACTATTAACACCTCTTCCTGACAATTTTCCATCAGTAGTCTCTCTTAAGAACTCATTTACAATATTTATTTGATAGTATAAACGATAATAAAACCCTTTAATAAATGGATTCCCAATCGCCCAAGTCATATAGTTAAAATCTTCAAGACCAACGT
This sequence comes from uncultured Bacteroides sp., assembly GCA_964583185.1. Taxonomy (GTDB): domain Bacteria; phylum Bacteroidota; class Bacteroidia; order Bacteroidales; family Bacteroidaceae; genus Bacteroides_E. The sequence goes on from CAZOVL010000124.1 coordinate 3,091, forward strand.
CAACCCAAACACAGTGAGCCAAATCAGTAGGTAATTCTTGCAAGTTCCATAGCCCTCTTAAAAAAGAAGCCTGGCTACCTCCATCCACTCCTTCAACGTCAGCTTGATCATCACCTCCTTTATTTCCGGAAATTGCAAGACCGGCATAAACCTTTGCTAAAGATGAGGTATAATTACCTAATTCATTATTAAACACGCTTTCAGCATCATTTTCATCTTCCCAAATAGGGCGAGTATCCAAATCACTAAGGCAAGAACTCAGCGTAAATAACACGCCAAGCATAAGCGCTCCTATGGAATATATTTTTCTTTTCATAAGTATTTTATCGATTAAAAGTTGTAACTCACTCCTAGCAAGAATGTTCTTGGTCTAGGATATATGTTATTATCAATCCCCTCATTAGTGAACTCTGGATCTAATCCTTTATATGAAGTTATAACAAAAGGATTCTGAACAGAACCAAAAATTCTTAAGTTCCCTGGTATTCTACCACTACTAAATGTATAACCTAATGAAATATTATCCATTCTTAAGAAAGATGTTTTTTGAACATAATGACTAGATTGATATTGTGGAGTCATAAAGTTCATTTCTCTAGCTGCATTCAATCTGTTTTTCAAAAATCCTGATGGATCATATAAATCAGCTCCACCATAAGCTATACGATTAGAAAGCACATTGTTGTAGGCATAACTACCAATATTAGCGTGCATAGCAAAACTAAAATCCCAGTTTTTGTAGGTCAATTCTGAAGAAAAACCCATTACTACATCTGGTGCAGGATCTTTGTATGCAATTAAATCTTTATCATTGATCTCATTATCATTATTTTGATCTACATAAGCACCTTCAATAGGCTTTCCATTTTGATCATAAATTTGTTCATATACATAGAAGGAACCAAAAGGAGCCCCTGTTTTATGAATTAAAACATTAATACCTGTACCACCTGAAATACCACCATGAATAGCTCCTACGTAATTAGGATCATTATAATCAGTCAGTTTTGTAATTCTATTTCTATTGTATCCCACATTATAGTTTACAGTCCAATTTAAGTCATTAGACTCAATTATGCGTCCGGTTAAGTTTAGCTCAAGACCTCTATTCACCAGTTCACCAACGTTCGTTAATAATATATTTCCAAAGTTTGCTCCTGCAGGAACAGAAACAGTATTTAATAGGTTATCTGTTTTACGATAGTATGCATCAATAGATCCTGATAATCTGTTACGCAAGAAACCGAAATCCAATCCCACATTATAAGTAGTTGTTTCTTCCCATTTCAGATTCTTATCGTATTTTTCAGGACGTAACAAAGAGTACATTTGATTTCCAAAGAAGTAGTTTGCTCCTGCTTCACTATATCTGTATCTTGCTAAGTGAGGATAATCTTGTCCTACATCTTGCTGCCCGGTAATACCATATCCCAAGCGTAACTTAAGATCTGAAAGTACGTCTTGTTCTTTCATAAAGGCTTCTTCACTAATTCTCCAAGCCAATGCTACAGAGGGGAAAAGTCCCCAGCGATTTCCTTTAGCAAAACGAGAAGAACCATCATTACGTAAAGTTACAGTTAACATATAACGTTGATCAAACATATAGTTTGCTCTACCAAAGAATGAAATTAAATAACTTTCGCTAGCATAACCTGTACTACGTTTATAAAACTCTTCACCGGCTTTTTCTGCTTGAGCTAGAGAGTAAGGGTACTTAGTAATATCTTTATTATAGAAATGTTGCCAAGAATAACCGGCTAACACATCAAATTTATGCTTACCGATTAGCTTATCATAGGCTAAATAAAATTCAAGTAAGTGATTTCTTTTTAATTGAGTATAAGAAGAGTTTTCACCCCATCCTCCCTTTATATTACCTTGAGTATATGACATGGGGGAGTTATCTGCAATTACTACATCTCCACTACTACTAGATACATCATAACCTAAGTTAAGATTGGCTCTTAATCCATCTACATAATGTACTTTATAATCTAATTGAAGGTTACCAATACTCCTTTTTACTGTAGACTTATCGTTTTTCTGATCTAACACAGCTACAGGATTGGCTAAAGCAATACCTACAGGAGAATACTTACTTGAAAGAGTCATGTAATATCCATTACCGTAAGGACTATTGTATTCACTCTGAGGTTGAGTTGGGTGAAGTATATTTACACGAACGGGTTTTGTTGGGTCAAACTCTGCAGCAGCACCCACAGCTCCTGTATCTGCAAATCTGTTTTTATTATACACACCACGCACATTCAAGTTTACACTTAAATGATCATCAAAAAACTTAGGGGAAAGATTTACAGAACCTGTCCAACGATCTAGCTTAGACGTTTCCAATATACCTTGATCGTTTGTATAACCTATAGATACACGATAAGGTAAGTTTTTCACGATAGAACCTGAAAGGCTCACATTATGGTCTGTACTAACACTAGTTCTTAAAATTTCTCTTTGCCAATCAGTACTTGCAGTTCCCAGTTCTTTTCCTTGATCACTATCGGCACCATACTTCTCAATAACAAAGTCTCTAAAAGCATCAGCACTCATTACATCAGCCGTACCTGTTTTAGTGTTTACAGAAACAGAACCATTGTAACTAACTTTCACTCTTCCTGAGCTTCCTTTTTTAGTTGTAATAATAATTACACCATTTGAAGCACGAGAACCATAAATTGCTGTAGCAGAAGCATCTTTCAAAACACTAAAGCTCTCAATATCAGAAGGATTAATTGAAGACAATGGATTTTGCATACCATTAATACCTTTATT
>CAZOVL010000125.1:0-5760 GCA_964583185.1 uncultured Bacteroides sp.
AGACCGAGCACCCTTCAGTCCTAGACCGACAGGCCTTCGGTCCTAGACCGATAAATACCCCTCTCATAAGTCTTGTGAGAGGGGTACTGAATAATAAAATTAATGTGTAAAAAAACCGCTTGTGGAAATAAGAACAAGCGGTTTATGTTTTTACAAGAGCCTAAATAAAAGGTAAGGTCTCCTGAAAAGATATATCCTTTTTAGTTTAACCAGATTAATGGATTTCTTACCGGTAAATTCCTTTCCACTTCATAGACTTCTGTATCATGGGCTAGTTGTGCCCATAGGTTGAAATAATCTATATTGTTATATGCTTTAGCTGCAAAAATGAGTGCCGGTTGAGCAACAGGCCAGTCATTCCAGTACATCACATCCTGAGGATAAGTCCATGTGTTTTTATCTTTTATGTATGGATACATAAACTCAATCCCTTTTTCTATACCTAAGCCGTCTGAGGTGGAATAAGTCCATAAGTTATCTTCTGGTGTAGAGAGTATTTGGCATATGGTACTCATAGCATCCAGATTAAATAGAGAATATCCATATGGTTTGGTCCTTCTTAACTCTAAAGGAAAACTACCATCATTGCCCATTTGCTTTAATAAAATGGTTTTATATCTATCTTTGCAAAAATCAAGTACCGATTCGTTATTCGTTAGTTTAGCAAAAGAGGCTACTTGCATAACCCAACAAGTACCGTGGTTGTTCTTTTCATTCATTTCATCAATTCCGTTTGGGTGTGTAGTTAACCAATTGATGTAGTCTGTAAACCACTCTTTTACTTTAAGTAAATTCGACTTATCAACAGAAGAGGCTTTTTCCATGCTCAATATTCCTTGAGCAACCTCCATTAAGTGAATGGTGTCAATAATTCCAATGCCTCTTCCTTCTGTCCTGCCTTTAATGGCTTGTGCGTAGATAAGACTAGGATTCATCTTTGTTTCTTCGTCTGTAAACCAAGCATTAATATGGGTAAAAGCTTGTATTACATACTTTTCATCACCAGTAATCAGGTAAGCCGAGGCTAATGATCCAACAACTTTACTAAAGCGTATCATCGCTGTTCTGTGCTCAATGAAATTATCAGGATTGGTTTCTCCATCTTTACGGATATAAGGTCCTTCAGGATCGGTTGGATTAGGCCACCAATAATCTCCTTCTGAATAAAAATCGTGTTCATCACCTGCACTTCTTTCACAACGAAATGAAGTTATTGTTTGAGGCTCTTGCTTCATAGCCCATTCTGCTTTTTTTAGTGTGGTTTCTTTTAAAATAGATATAGCATCTGCATTCCAATCTTGTTTGTTGGTACACGAATAGATTAGCAGAAGAATGGCTGAGATAAATAATGCGAAGTAAGTTCTTTGATTCGTCATGAGTCTATTATATTTTTTTATTAATCTATACTTTTTATTCTATAACCGTTTGATTTATAAAGATGTGTGTAGTTATTCTTTATTTTAAATAGGCTCTTCCGGTATTAGGTAAACTTTTGTGTTTGTTATTCTTTGTTGGATAAAAATACTAAAATGTTTTGTTTTACTCCTAGATTTGGTTAAAAATCTTTGAAAAGCACTAATTCCCCGTCTTTTTGTAAAAAGGGGTAGTCTGTTGTTAAACTATAAACTTATTAAATCATTTTCTTTTTAAACCAACTCATATTGTCCACCTGCTAACACTCTAATCAATCCTTTCATCTCTAGTGCAAATAAAAAAGAGTGAAGTTTTTGAATAGATATATGTGTTTCTAACAACAAGTTGTCCAATTGTACTTTTCCTTGTTGTCTTAATGTTTTTACTATCAGTTGTTCTTGAGGTGTTAAATCAGAAAAGAGGTCTTGTTGAAAAGGTTCGGGTTGTTTCTTTTGATTACATAATGTGTCCCACTGCATAAACTGAGTTAGGTCTTTAGCTGAGGTAATGAGTGTAGCTTTATTTTGCTTAATCAGCCCATTGCATCCTTCCGAATAAATGTCCGAAGTACGTCCGGGAAAAGCAAAACAGTCTCTGTTGTAATCGTTCGCTAAATTAGCAGTAATGAGAGCACCTCCTTTTGATGTAGATTCAACAACTATAGTAGCATCACTCATCCCCGCTATAATTCGGTTACGGCTTACAAAATTGTAGCGTTCGGGTTCAGTATTAGCCCCAAACTCAGTAATAACTCCACCTCGGTTGAGCATTTCTATTGCTGTTTTTCTGTGTTGAGATGGATAAATACGATCAAGTCCATGAGCAAGAACTCCTACAGTGGGGAAGCCCAATTTTAAGGCTGATTGATGAGAAGCAATATCAATACCAAAGGCCAATCCGCTAATAATAAGGGTATTGGGTAGTATGTCTTTTAATTCTTTCAAGAAATCAAAACATAGCTGTTGTCCATATTGTGTAGATCGGCGTGTACCCACCATACTGATGACATGATGAGCGTTTAGGTCGCAGTTGCCTTTAAAGAAAAGAATGGGTGGGGCATCGTTGCATTCTTTTAACCGATAAGGATAGGTGGGTGAGGTATAAGGAATGCATTGAATGTTATGTTCTTGTACAAATTGAAACTCTTTCTCTGCTTCTTCTTTTGGCGTTTTTGAAAGTAGCGAATCCAAAAGTTTAGTACCAATTTGTAGGCTGGAACTTTTTAGCTTGTCAAGTGAGGAGTATATACCCTTAGCAGAACCGATAGTGTCTATTAATTTTTTGCCAGTATTCGCCCCTACTAAAGCCGTTTTGGTTAAAGCGATACTGGCAATAATCTCTTCTTCGTCAATCATGATTTATGTATGGGGCAAACGCTTCGTCGAAAAGTGAACTGTGTGCAAGCTTACCATGAACTAAACAGACGGTTTCAACGGTAGCACGTATGACTAATTTATTATCCGATTTTCTGAAAATGTCTTGATGAAAAATATATTTAATACCTTCTTTACTTAAGTGAAGCTTAGAAAGGTAATAATCTCCACTTGTCAGTGGTGTTTTAAATGCCATAGTAGCTCTGGCAACTACCGGATCAACTCCTTTATCGTGAAGTTCAGCAATGTTAATGTCCATTGTGTCCAAGAACTCGTGCCGGGTGTGTTCCAGGTAATGAAGGTAATTAGCGTGATTTACAATTCCTTGTAAATCGCACTCATAATCTCTGACCTTCATTTCCAATTCAAAAATATATTTAGCCATATCAATCTATGATTATTCTATTATACGTTTTTCTATAGTATGAGCGGGAACTATTTTATACAACTTATCATTGGGTCTGATTTTAGACTCCATCTTTAAGGAAAAGTTATCACCTTTTTTAACTTCTTGAACAGGTTTTAAGTCAACTCGAGGTTCTTCCAAAGTTGTATAGATGGCACCGGTTGTAGGGCCGGTAATTAATATTTTATCTCCTTCTTGGAGTTCTCCCGATTGCATTTTGAATTCAGCTACTTGTATATTGGAGAAGTATTTTACACCCTTACCAACGTAGACTTTGCGTTCAGTTGCTTCCGATCCATAGTTCTTGCTCCATTCGCCTAGTCGTTGTCCTAAATAATAGCCATCCCAAAACCCACGATTGAAAACGGTCTTTAACTGTTCGTTCCAACGTTCAATTTTCTCGTCAGTAAAGTCATCGTTTAGATAGGCTTGGATTGCCTCTTTATAACACGTTACCACGGTTTTGACATACTCCGGGCCACGTGCTCTCCCCTCAATTTTGAATACACGTACGCCTGCATCAATCATCTTATTCATAAAGTGAATGGTTTTCAGATCTTTAGGTGACATAATGTATTCGTTATCAACCTCTAATTCGGCTCCAGTGTCTTTATCGGTAACCGTATATGCACGTCTGCATATTTGCATACAAGCTCCTCGGTTGGCGGAGTGATTCATTTCGTGTAAGGAGAGATAGCACTTTCCGGAAACAGCCATGCAAAGTGCACCGTGGCAAAACATCTCTATGCGAATCAGCTCTCCATTAGGGCCACAGATATTCTCTTCTTCAATTTGTTGGTGTATTTGGTGAACTTGCTCCAAATTGAGTTCTCTAGCTAAAACTACCACATCAGCAAACTGAGCATAAAATCGCAAAGCATCAACATTGGTAATGTTTAATTGGGTGGAAAGATGAACCTCTTGTCCAATGGAACGAGCATATAACATCACAGCTACATCACTAGCAATAATAGCAGAGATATTCGCCCTTTTTGCAGCATTTACAATGGTTTTCATCAACTCTCTGTCTTCATCGTAAATAATGGTATTTACTGTCAGATAACTTTTGATTCCTTTTTCATCGCAAGTAGCCGCAATTTCAGCCAAGTCTTCTATAGTAAAGGTTTTGGATGAGCGAGATCTCATGTTTAAGTTCTCTATTCCAAAATAGATGGAATCAGCACCCGCTTGTATGGCAGCAGCCAAGGATTCACGAGAACCTACAGGTGCCATAATTTCAAAATCTTTGATATTGTATTTCATTTGAATTGAATTATTGTTTTGGAAAAAAGCAGAGTTCTTTGACATTTTACTTCAAGATTCTATTCTTTTTTGTGTCTAACTCTCTTTTTGTTATTACAAAGATAGGGTTTTTCCCTATTTTTGCATTGTTAAATACATTACAAATTCGTTTTAACTAGAATGGAAGAGTGAAAATACGAGATATTGACTTGGGAGAGAGGCCAATTATTTTGGCACCTATGGAGGATGTAACAGATGAGGCTTTTCGTTTGTTATGTAAGGAGTTTGGAGCTGATATGGTTTACACCGAGTTCGTTTCCAGCGATGCATTAATACGTTCCATAGAAAAAACAATGCGTAAGTTAACTGTAAGCGATGAAGAACGTCCGGTTTCTATCCAAATATACGGAAATGATGTAGACACGATGGTAGAGGCAGCTAAAATTGTTGAAGAGGCCCAACCCGATGTTCTTGATATAAACTTTGGTTGTCCTGTGAAAAAAATAGCCGGTCGGGGTGCCGGTTCGGGTATGTTACGCAATATACCTTTGATGTTGGAGATTACTCAAGCAGTTGTTGATGCAGTAAAATTACCTGTTACTGTAAAGACTCGTTTGGGGTGGGATGATGATAATAAAATTATTGTAGAATTAGCGGAACAAATACAAGACTGTGGTATTGAAGCATTGGCTATTCATGGTAGAACACGGGCACAAATGTATAAAGGGGAGGCTGACTGGTCTTTAATTGGAGAAGTAAAGAAGAATCCTCGGATACATATTCCAATTATAGGCAACGGAGATATTATTTCAGCTCAGGGTGCAAAAGAAGCTTTTGAGAAATACAATGTAGATGGACTGATGATTGGACGTGGAAGCATTGGTCGTCCTTGGATTTTTAATGAAGTTAAGGAGTATGTTGAGAAAGGTATATTACCTTCATTAAAACCTTTCGATTGGTATTTAGATGTTTTGCGAAAACAAGTAACTAATAGTGTGGAGCGTATTGATGAAAGACGAGGCTTAATTCATAAGAGAAGGCATCTTGCGGCTACACCTTTATTTAAGGGCATTCCCGATTTTAGAGAAACCAGAATACAAATGCTTCGTACAGAATCTTTAGATGAATTATTGACGATTTTTGATGGAGTAAGTCAAAGGGTTAAGAATGAGAACCTATTTCCTTCTTCTTTATCCGATTTTCATTTAATGGGTTGAGTTGCGAAAAGAATAAAAAGAAAAGGGTGATTGACTAGTCAATCACCCTTTTTGTATAGAATTGTAATTAGAAATCTAATTATAATTGTGGACCTGCAGGAACAAGAGC
>CAZOVL010000126.1:0-5703 GCA_964583185.1 uncultured Bacteroides sp.
TGACCTTCTATTCTGTTAAAGACCTGGAAAAGCTAGAAAAGTTCATGGAGGGAAAGCCCATTGCCGAACAAGAAATTGGCAGGCAACTACTAAAAGAAACTGCAGCTTATGCTGAGACCTCTGTGTGTAGAAGAAAAAGCTTGTTACACTATTTCGGTGAGAACTATATACAAAAGAACTGCGGCTCATGTGACAATTGTTTAAATCCCAAAAAACAAGTGGAAGCTAAAGATTTATTATGCTCCGTTATAGAAACGGTCCTTGAAGTGAAAGAGAACTTCAAATCTGAATACATTATAGATATTCTTCAAGGAAATGAAACTGAAGAAATACGTGCCCATAGACACGAAGACCTAGAGGTCTTTGGCATTGGTACTGATGAAGAAGAACGTATTTGGAATTCTGTTATTAGACAAGCTTTAATAGCAGGATATATAAGTAAAGATGTGGAAAACTACGGTACTTTGAAAGTAACAAAAGAAGGGAAGAAATTCTTCAAATCTCCTGTATCTTTCAAAATAACAGAAGACAACGACTTCGAAGAGGAGGAAGATGATGAAATCTTACTCAGAAGCAGTGGAGCCGGAGCTGTAGACCCCGCACTATTTTCTATGCTTAAAGACTTACGCAAGAAAGAAGCAAAGAAACATGATGTTCCACCTTATGTTATATTCCAAGACCCATCGCTTGAAGCTATGGCTACCATTTATCCTGTAACTACAGAAGAACTCCAAAACATACCAGGAGTAGGTGCAGGTAAAGCCAATCGATACGGTAAAGCTTTCTGTGACTTAATTAGAAGACACTGTCAGGAGAATGAAATTGATCGTCCGGAAGATTTACGTGTACGCACTGTGGCTAACAAGTCGAAGATGAAAGTATCTATTATTCAGTCTATCGACCGAAAAGTAGCTTTGGACGACATTGCACTATCGAAAGGAATGGATTTTGAAGAATTACTGGAAGAGGTTGAGGCCATTGTATACTCTGGAACGAAACTAGATATAACCTACTTCCTTAATGAAATAATGGATGAAGACCACTTGTGGGATATCTATGATTATTTCAAAGAATCTACAACAGATAAAGTAGATGAGGCATTAGAAGAATTAGGAGAAGATTACTCCGAAGAAGAAGTTAGATTGGTTCGCATAAAATTCATTTCTGAATTAGCCAACTAAACTAGTCTCCTTCTCTATTATATAAAAGGTAGCTCTCTGTTTTTAACCCATTAATTAAAGACAGTGAGCTGCCTTTTTTTATTTACTAATAAAGAAAGCTTTTAAATAAAGAGTTTAAGTGATAAAAAATGTATATATTTGCACGCAATAAATTCTTAAAAACATACTCCTATGTCATTTATTGCAAATAAAATCGTTATGGATGGATTAACTTACGACGATGTATTGTTGATTCCAGCCTACTCTGAAGTATTACCCCGCGAAGTGGTGCTTAGCACTAAATTCTCAAAAAACATTGAATTAAATATTCCTTTTGTAACTGCCGCAATGGATACTGTTACAGAATCACAAATGGCTATTGCTGTAGCTCGTGAAGGAGGAATAGGTGTTATTCACAAAAATATGTCTATTGAAGCACAAGCCGAACAAGTTGCTATTGTTAAACGTGCTCAAAGTGGAATGATTTATGATCCTATCAGCATAAAAAAAGGACTGGCAGTTGGGAAGGCACTCGATTTAATGGCCGAATATAAAATTGGAGGTATTCCTGTAGTAGATGATGAAAACTATTTGGTTGGAATAGTAACCAATAGAGATCTTCGCTTTGAGGAAAACATGGATCGCTTAGTAGATGAAGTAATGACTAAAGAGAACTTAGTAACAACCAATCAATCTACCAGCTTAGATGAAGCAGCAAAAATTCTTCAAGAACATAAAATAGAAAAGCTACCTGTAGTTGATGAACAAGGTAAACTCATTGGTTTGATTACCTATAAAGATATTACAAAAGCCAAAGATAAACCAATGGCTTGTAAAGATTCTAAAGGAAGATTACGTGTAGCTGCAGGTGTAGGACTAACCGCTGATACTTTTACACGTATGCAAGCTTTGGTTAATGCAGGTGTAGATGCTTTAGTTATTGACACAGCACACGGTCATTCAAAAGGAGTGATAAACTTACTCAAAGAAGCCAAGGAGAAATTCAATGTAGACATTGTTGTTGGAAATGTTGCCACAGCAGAAGCAGCCAAAGCATTAGCTGATGCCGGAGCAGATGCTGTTAAAGTAGGTATTGGCCCGGGCTCAATCTGTACCACACGTGTTGTAGCTGGTGTAGGTGTACCTCAATTAACAGCTATTTACGATACTTCCGAAGCCTTAAAAGGAACTGGAGTTCCTGTGATTGCTGACGGTGGTTTAAGATATTCTGGTGATGTGGTTAAAGCATTAGCTGCAGGAGGTTCTTGCGTAATGATTGGCTCATTGGTAGCCGGTACTGAAGAGAGCCCCGGAGAAACCATTATATTCAGCGGACGTAAATTCAAATCTTATCGTGGAATGGGTTCCTTAGAGGCTATGGAAAGTGGATCTAAAGACAGATACTTCCAAAGTGGAGAGGTAGATGTGAAGAAACTTGTTCCCGAAGGTATTGCAGCAAGAGTTCCGTATAAAGGTTCTTTATATGAAGTAATCTATCAATTAGTTGGTGGCTTACGGGCTGGAATGGGTTATTGCGGTGCGGCCGACATTGAGCACCTACACGATGCTAAATTCACTCGTATCACCAGTGCCGGGGTTTTAGAGAACCATCCGCACGATGTTACTATAACTAGTGAAGCACCAAACTATAGTCGTTCTTATTAAGAAAGATAAAATAACAAGAAGAAAAAAGACCGTTTCCTACAAAGAAACGGTCTTTTTGTATTTAGAAACTAATCTTGGCACTAGCAAAATAACTTCGAGGTAAAGAAGGGCCATAGACATAACTTGAAGCCCGACCTGCTCCTTTATCAAAATCCTTTTGGTAAGAGTTGAAAATGTTTTGTACTCCTGCACTTATCTCTAATTCAGTTCCTTTATAAAGAGGTATCTCGTAAGAAGCTTTCAAATTCAAAGTAAAAAAAGTCTCTGTATTTGTTGTTGAATTAGGCATACTTACATTGTCTACAGTAACGTAAGACTCGTGAGGAACTAACATATGTCCGGTATAGTTACCCGACAAGGAGGCAGAAAATCGGCGAACAGGTGTTACAGTTGCTACAAAGAAACCATACACATCAGGGGTACGCATCATTTTCTTTGTGGCTTCCACCTGATCAGCGCTGTCGTCCGACCATTTACGTGCTTTATCGTAACGACTTTTTTGAACGGTTAACCCCAGTTGAACATCCAACAGATTACTATATGCTGCTCTTGCTTCAAAGTTTGCACCATATACTTTTGCTCCGGATTCATTTATAGTGGTCTTAATAATCATACCATTTTCCTGCTCTTCAGAAATAGAGGCAAACGGACGTAACAAGCGAGTATAGAAACCCTCTACCATAAAATTCAACTCGGTTGCCCCTACTCTTCTATACCAATCCATTGAAGCACTAAAACTGTGAGATTTCTCCACTTTTAGATTGGGGTCTCTAGCCGACACAATAAAATCTCCTCCTGCAATATCCACGTGAAGATCTTCATCGAATAGCTGAGGAGCTCTAAATCCTTGTCCATAACTCAAACGTAAATTAACATTGGGAGTAGGATCGAAACGCAAATTAGCACGGGGGCTAAAAATAGCATTTTTCACTAAGTTGTGTTTATCTAAACGGCCTCCTATTAATATGCCCCATTGATCGTTTTTCCACTCATTTTGCAGATACATACTTTTAGTTCTGGTTTTCTGAACAATAGCCTCAGTTCGATACCCTCCTATATCGGTTAAACGATCTTCTGCATATTCCACCCCCGCAGTTAAATCGGCAGGCATAAACCAAAATTTATTCATCTTATAAATGTATTGAGAACCTAATACATAGGTTTTATCGGTAGTTCGACCAAAGGAATTCATCCGTAAGTTAAAATTCTCAATCTCTTCTGGTGTACTATCAATCGTTATGGAATCGGCAGGGTCTCCTCCACCATAATAACTATCTCGCTTTACCAATTGGCCGGAAGCATAGGCAGAAATAGCGTGTTTCAAATTGGAAGAAGTCCAATCGAATTTCAAACTCGCCACATCAATATTGGAATGAACCTGTTCTGTTATATAAGCTTGATAAGGTTCCTTCTCTAGCGCATCTCCTCCTCTTCTAAATTCATTTATATTATGATATTCCAATGTAAGCTTGGAATATAAACCGGTCTTGATGAAGCTTCTAAAACCTAAGGTTCTTGAATTCAACACCGGTAATTCAGAAAACCCATCACCGTCTTTATCGTATGCAGAACGATGACGCTTCTGTCCAAAAATCATCAATCCCATTTTTTGATTGTCTGAAACAATGGATGCATTCATCGCTGTTGAATTGTCAAAGGTGCTTTCACCCCCAATAGACATAATGTTATGTGATATTTCTCCTGAATTTCGAGTGGGTTCTTTGGTAATAATATTGATGGTACCGGCAATAGCCGAGGCACCAAATAACGCTGATCCTCCTCCTCTAACAATTTCTACCCGCTCCACCATATTAGCCGGAATCTGTTCTATGCCATAAACTGCAGATAAAGAACTAAAAATGGGACGAGAATCTAGTAATATTTGAGAATATGCCCCATCCAATCCATTCATACGTACTTGCAAAAAACCACAATTCTGACAGTTATCCTCTACACGCAATCCTGGTTGAAAATTCAAACCATCAGAGAGAGCAATGGAATGAGTACGTGCAAAAGTTTCTGCATTCAACACATTTACTAATGTGGGAGCTGTTCTACGTGTTGTTTCATTTCTATTAGCAGAAACCACCACCTCATTCAACGCAAAATTATCTTCTTCTAAATCAAAATTTATTTCATAAGTTTTACCTTTTTCCAATACAATTTTCTTTTCCTGACTTTTGTATCCCAAAAAGCGAGCCTCAAGAATAAACTCTCCTACAGGTAAATCTTTCAAGAAATAGTGTCCTGTCACATCTGTAGTGGTTCCCACTGTGGTTCCCTTCAGCAAAATTGTAATAAAAGGCATATGCTCACCTGTACGAGCATCTTTCACATCTCCAACAATATTTGTATCCGTTTTTTGATTAGGCTTAGGATTTTCGCCTTTGACATTAAAGCTCAATAATAGAGCCAATATCAAAAAAATATTTTTTTTCATCTATTTAATCTTTCTATTTGTAATTCATACATAACACGAGACTAGCACTCCAAGAGGAACACTTCAACATCTCAAAAAAAATGTAACTATGTAAATTACAGAATTGGAGGAGGTCGGGAAAACAGATAATGATTCCAATCGGGGCGAACAAAAACAATATTCTCCCAATTGTTATTTAGAATAAAATGCTTGGGTAAACAAACAAAAGAAAAAAGTAGAATAATTGATCCGGCAACAAAGAAAGCCGATAGAGCCTGAATCAACTGAATTTGACCTTTTGTATGATGGTGCTGGTTAGGTCCATCTTTCACGGGATATGGGTGCGAGTGCTTAATGGTCACTCCATCCACAACGTGTGAGTGAGTGAATAGGCTAATATTCCCCATATAGTAAACAAAGAGTATCAAAAAGAAACCCTTTATTAGTAATTTAAACCTG
>CAZOVL010000127.1:0-5048 GCA_964583185.1 uncultured Bacteroides sp.
ACAATTAATTAAAAATGTTGCTTAACTTATTGTCTCAAATAAGTTGGCAATTCCAGAGTACACCTTCTTCCTTCGATAAATTATAATCTCCTTTTCTCAATCGAGTTATCGTAGTTTTCGACAAACCGAATGCTAAGAGAAAATCATAAATAAAGTTTTCTTTATCAAGGTTCTCAGAGAGTTTTGATAAGTATTGGTAAATTTCGTTCTTATTCATAGTTTATATACCCAAATTATGGCAATAAAGATAGACAAAAGTAAAGAGCTTACCAATATAAATGCCAGTACATCCATTTTAAATGAGATATTGAATCTGTAAAATTAAACATAAATGCTATCTTTAGTTTCTCAAATCAAATGTCTAAATATGGAAACTACAAGTTTTATCTCTGCAATAAATTTTAGTAACTCTATCATTAATCACAATATAGATGAACTAAAAAGAACATTCACTTCGCTAGCAGAGTTTAATACAATTTATAAGGAAGAGAAATCAAATTTACCCTATCACATTAACTTGATTGATGAATTACATGCCGATGAAAATGCACATAGTCGTATATTGGCTAAATTGTTGAGATACAAGGAAAATGACAAATATCCATTTCTTGAGAGTTTCTTGACAAATCTGTGTGGTTTTCAACTCAATATAGAAAAACCCAAAGTGGAAAAAGTAGATTCGTGTGGACGTATTGATATTCCGATTTTTGATGAAAAATATGTAGTCGTAATTGAAAACAAAGTAACAGACAAAGCCATAGATCAAAATACGGACAAAGGCGGTCAGTTAGCGAGATACATAGAAACGATACACGAAAATTACAAAAGGCCATTAGAAAGCATCTATGTAGTCTACACTCCTAGATACACAAGAGAGCCAGCAGATGAATGTTGGATTAATGATAAAGATTATTCCTATCAAGACGAGTTCGAATCAAGATATTGTTCTATTTCATATCGGGATAAAATCTATCCATGGTTGAAAGAAGAATTATTATCATCTATTTCTGACAATGATCTTTATTTACAGAGTGCTATTACACAATATATTGACTATCTGGAAGGAACCTTCAAGTTAAGAGCAATTGACAAAAATATGAATATGAAATTACAAGAATTTATAAAAAAAGAGTTGGGCTTGCAAAATACCCAACCAGAAGAAGCGAAAAAAATCTTGTCTGACAAGAAAAAGGAATTAGAAAATGCTATTACCCAAATAGAATTGCTAAGGACAGAATATAGCAAACAGATGATGATTGAACAATTTGGACATTGGAAAGTTATGCTTGAGAAAGATTTTCCCTCCATGAAAATAGTAAATGACAGTTTTGAAATTGATAAAAATTGCATTAATGTTGGCGTTAAATTTTCCATTGACAATGAAGAATTTGTAGCCATGATTGAAGTTAATGAAGTAAACAAACCCAATATTTACGTTGGTATAGGTAGACATTATGTAAGTAATGCTAAGCATCAGGCACCCTCAAAGATGGATAGTATAATGAATAAGCTAGAGTTGACCAAACCAGACAATTGGTGGTATGGTTGGAAATACACCTCTATCCCCAATGCATACATGAGATTAAAAGATTTGATTAATGAGATTGATACAATAAAATAGATGGGAATGAGGATGTAAATTTACATCCTCACACCCCTATACTCCTGTTGAATAACTCTAATTTCAGCAGGTTTGAATTTTACACTTTCTCCTTCTCTCCTTTTCCACAGCTGTATTCTTTCAAAAAAGAGTCTATTGGATTATGCAGTATGATTACATTAAAAAGATAATTACTTAGCTTTACAATCAATAATTGATTCAAATAGCAATGAAACTTCTCCACATCTCAGATACGCACAATCAGCATGAATCTTTGCTCAACCTACCAGAAGCTGATGTATTGATTCATTCAGGCGATCTTACTTTTGCTGGTTCCAAAGATGAATTAGATGCTTTTTTTGATTGGTTTGTCAAATTACCTTACAAACATAAGATATTCATTGCAGGTAATCATGACGATTGTTTATTAGATTATGAAATAGACAAACTGCCCAAAAATATTTCCTATCTCAACAATTCATTGCTCAATATTGAAGGAGTTAATTTCTATGGCTTGCCTATGTTCATGCATGATGTAATGACTTACGAATACGACAAACAAATACAAGCTATTCCTACACATACAAATGTACTCATTAGCCATCAGCCTCCTCATTCTATCTTAGATAAAGCTGGCAAAATCAATTATGGCAATCGCAATTTGCTACAAAAAGTTTTAGCAATCAAACCTCAATATCATCTCTTTGGGCATATTCATGATGCCTATGGTATGACACAAAATGAAGATACTCACTTTTCCAATGCTGCAATTCTAAATGAGAAATATGAATTGATTAATAATCCAACTATAATAAATACTACTCTTTGAAATAATTATAAGAATAGATTGGAAGAATATTCTTAAATTGTACATTAACTAACAAAAAAGAGAAGACAATGCCTAGAAAAATTAATAAAAAACTTATTAAAAAGCTAAAAGAGGGATCACTAAAGCCATTACTTACTTATCTTCAAAAAGAACAAGATTATTTAAAACTAGAAGTCAGAAAAGGTGGCAAGTTTATAGTTTATTACAAAAAATGCAAGGTGCTAGAAGTCGGACTAAACTCATATAGCATTGATGAAAAATATTTTGTAGATAGCAAAGCCCCACAAAACATAGCTCAAATTATTGAAACAGAACCAAAATCATACTTCGACAATGTGTGTGAAGTTGTAGATAGGTGGCTAGAAAAAAATCAAAAGAATGAATTTGAGACACAACAAAAGATTGCACATCATAATCAGCGGAGGGATGACAATTACATTATTTTGGATATGGAATATCAATTTTCTCAAAAAAATATAAAGAAAGAGGAACGATTAAAATCTGCTACATACGACTTATTGGGTATAGACACTAAGACAAACAAAGTGATATTTTTTGAGGTAAAGAGAGGATTGGGCTCTTTAGAAGGAAAGTCAGGTATTGCTGGGCACATTCGTGATTTTGAAGAGCAACTAAATGGAGAGCATAAAGAGTTATTTATCGGGGATTTATTGACCAATATCAAAAATATTATAAAAGATAAAAGGACTCTTGGATTACTAGATTATACTCTACCTATTGATTTTTCGATTAAAGAAGTTGGACTTATATTCATCTTTGAGCCCGAAAACACTACAGACATTGAAAAATATAATCTTATCTTTGAAAGAGAAAACACATCAATCCACAAAAGTAATTATCGAACTATTTTTGTGTCAAAAGAAGACTATAAACTAAGATGAAAATCCAAATACATCGGGGTACAAACCAAATTGGAGGAAATTGCATCGAAATTTCAACTGCTCGTACTCGCATCATATTTGATATCGGGGACGAGTTGCCTGAAGTTAATTCTAATACCCCACAACAAAGAGTTATTCCTCATGTGTCAAATTTATTCACTCATAGTGTTATTTCTGATAATGCAATAGATGCTATTTTTGTTTCACACATGCATGGTGATCATATTGGATTGATTGACCAAGTGAAACCAAATATTCCAATCTATATTGGGAAATATGCTTTAGCTATTTGGGAAACTATACAAGAATTTACTAATCAGCCCAAAACAAATAATCCAATTAAATATTTATCGAATGGTGTGCCAATTGTGGTGAACGATATTACTATCACTCCTTTTATTATCGACCATTCTGCCTTCGATGCTTATTCCTTTTTGATTGAAAGTGAGGGTAAACGTATTTTCTACACTGGAGATTTCAGAAGCCATGGTTTTGCTCAAAATTATACACTTGCAATACAAAATAACCCTCTAATAAAGAATGTAAACACACTTTTGATTGAAGGAACCAATTTGTATAAAGATGAGTATGTAGCAGAAACAGAACATGAACTTAGCCATAGAGCTGAGAAAATAATGGAGCGGACTAAAGGCAATGTTTTTGTCTTACAATCATCGGCCAACATTGCTCGCATTCAAGCCATATATAGTGCAGCTAAAGCAACTAATCGGATTTTGTTGGTTGATATATTTACTGCAAATATTTTAAAAAAGCTTCCGCAAAGGATACCCAATCCATTCTCATTCGATGATGTATATTTGTTCTTCCCAATGGCATTAACGAAAAAAGCAATAGAGGAAAAGCCTCATTTGTTTTATCCATTTAGCAAGTTCAAAATAGCAACAGAAGAACTACACAATAGAAATGATATGGTAGTTCTGATTCGTGAAAGTATGGTTTACGAAATAAAGAACAGAATGCATATGGACAACTCATGCCTTATTTACTCTAAATGGCAAGGATATAAAGATGAGCCAAGAACTGAAAGATTCCTCAGACATTTTGATAAGATTTTTGACTTGCACACATCTGGACATGCTGATATTCCCTCAATTAAAGAATTTGTGAATGCGATTAATCCGAAAGAAATTATACCTATACATACAACCACTCCTGAAAAGTACATTGAACTATTTGGAGATAAAGTAAAATTATATGAAAAAGACTAGATACGCAGAGCTCATAACCAAGAAATATGGCAAAGTTAATCCATCCATTGTCGAATCCTTGTTCGAACAAGCAGTAGAAGCAGCTAACAATGGTGAATTAGATGAAGCAATAGAAATATGTAATGATGCTATCGTTTTTTATAAATACTCCACAATTGGATATGAAATCATCTGTTTATTAGGTTTGTTGTCAGAGATATATTTGAACAATGACCAAAAGGAAATGGCTGAAAGAGTTTTCAGATTGGGGATGACTTTAATTGAGGATGGGAAGAAAAACAAACTAGACTTAGGATCTTATAATGAAGATATTGATGCATTTCTTGATTTGAAAATAAAGATTGATACACTTTGATTCTGCTATTTTTCGATGAAAAACGATTATAGGCATGTCAAATAATATACTATCTCCAATTCAAAATTAATCAAGTATGGGGCTGTTCCAAAAGGGCAGCTCCTTTTTTAATTTTTTATGCTGCTATCTTCTG
>CAZOVL010000128.1:0-4866 GCA_964583185.1 uncultured Bacteroides sp.
GGTAAAACAGATATTGCAATTCTTCCTGAGCTTTTCACTACAGGTTTTGCTTTGAAAAATCTAAATCTTGCTGAAACGAATCAGGAAGAAACACTCAATCAAATAAAAAGCTGGGCGTCTTCTTTACAAATAGCTATTGTAGGTAGTTTTTTGGCTACTGATGGCGAAAGTTATTACAATCGTGCTTTTTTTGTTTCTCCGACCAAGGAAGCATTTTTCTACAACAAGAGACATCTTTTTCCTATCGGAAGAGAGGGGAAAATGCTAACCGCCGGACATCAATCTGCTATTATTGCTTATAAAGGATGGAATATTAAATTATTGGTTTGTTATGACTTGAGATTCCCGGTGTGGAGTAGAAATACAAATCCGGCTTATGATTTATTGATTTATGTGTCGAACTGGCCAGTTGCACGAAACTTGGCATGGGAAACATTGTTAAGGGCTCGTGCCATTGAAAATCAAGCTTATGTTATTGGTGTAAATAGAATTGGTATAGATAGCAACAATGTGGAACATCATGGCAACAGTTGTGTGTATACTCCTCTAGGAAATCTTTCTGCTTCAGCTCAATTAAATACAGAAGAGATTCTTAATGATACCTTATATCTTGACAAAGTAAAAGAGTTTCGTGAGAAATATCCTTTTTGGAAAGATACTGATTCATTTATCATTACAGATTAACCGGATTAGATCCAGTTACTAAATTCAAAACTTAATTGTTCCCAAACCTCGCCTATCTCATTTTCTTGAGTAGGATTAGATACAGATAATCCAATTAAACGTATGGGCCGATGCTCATAATCAATGGTTTGAAGTAACTGTTTAGAGAGGGTTAAGATTTCTTTTAACTCAACTAGTGGATGATTCAAAGTATGACTTCGTGTTAACTGAGTAAAGTCATCAAACCTAATCTTTAAAGTTAACGTATTTCCTCTGAACAGATTCTTTTCTAATCTTGAAATTAACTCTTGAACAATATGGTATAACTCAATAATTATGGAAGATTTTAGCAGAACACTTTTCTCTAAAGTAGTTTCACACCCCACCGACTTCCTTTCTCTATATGGTTCAACCGGTCGTAAGTCAACACCTCTTGAAAAATCGTAATAGAGCTTACCCGACTTACCAAAATGACGGGTTAAGGCTTCCAAAGAAAGAGCTTTCAAATCGAGCCCTTTATGAATACCCAATTGGTGCATTTTTTTTGCTGTTACCGGTCCTACCCCCCAAAAAGATTCTATTGGAAGATTCTCAATGAATTCCAAAGCCTGATTGGGATGAATAGTACACAAGCCATCGGGTTTTCTTATGTCGGAAGCAATTTTTGCTAAAAACTTATTGTAGGAAACTCCGGCCGATGAAGTTAAGTGCAACTCTTTCTTTATATTTTCTTTTATCTCTTTAGCAATAGTTACAGCCAAAGGAATATCAAAGTTATTCTGAGTAACATCTAAAAAGGCTTCATCTAATGAAAGGGGTTCTATTATATTGGTATATTTTCTAAAAATTTCATGGATACTTCTAGATACTTCTTTATAGACCGACATTCGGCCGGGAACAAAGATTAAATGAGGACATAATTTTTTAGCTCGTAATGAAGGCATAGCAGAGCGTACCCCATACTTACGAGCTTCATAGCTTGCAGCAGCAACTACACCTCTTTTAGAAGCGTGACCAACTGCAACGGGTTTACCTCTTAATTTAGGGTTATCACGCTGTTCAACCGATGCATAAAAAGCATCCATATCAATATGAATAATTTTACGTATCATTTATAAAATCCTCTTCATCTCTCTAAGTTACTATTTTTTAATTGCATTTAATGATTTACTCCTTGTACTTTCAATCTGATTTCCCATAAAAACAGTCCACAACTTAACTAGGAAAAGATATGAGTTAAGATAAAAAAACACCTAAAAAAAGTAGCAAGAGTTTCTTACTACTTTAAATTCTTTCAAGGTGCTATTATTTATTTAAACACTCTTTATTAATAAGAGGAAACATAAAAGTATTACTATTATCCCCTATTACGGTAATATCTACCTTTATTTCCTTTTTTATTTTTGTATTTATAATAATCACGACGAGCTTTATTATATTCCTTTTTTTCAAGAATAAAAGCCTTTCGTCTCTCCCAGTCTTTTCGTTGGTTTTTTGTTAAGACTTTAGTGATTTTTTTATCTCTCTTTTTGTTCAGTTTGACTATTTTCTCTATCTGCTTATCTCTACTTATTCGACTCCTGAAAATAGCTGCTCTTTCAGCATAATAGTTCCTATATATTTCATTGAGTTCATATCTCTGCTTTGAAGTAAAGTTTTTAAAGAATGCAAAGATTTCACTTTTATGTTGTTCGTCAAACCAATCGTAATCTTGCCAGTTATAACCTCTTTGAGCATAGCTCATAGTAGAAACAAAAATACCAAGAATAAATATAATCTTTTTCATCTATCTATTTTTACTGTTAATTTCTATAGTTAAAGAATAAATCTAATACAATAACACTAAAATGAAAATCTTGTTCCTTGTTTTACCTTGAATTAACTTTTGACTACTGTTTTAGTGTTCATTTCGACAACTATATTCAAATTATATTCAAGTCTAAAGAAATAGAAAGCTATACTCCTATAGAGACGCTAGAACCTTATTTTTTTCAAAAACCACCCGGTCTAGGAGAGAAGGGTGATCGGTCTAGGACTAAAGGGGTCTCGGTCTAGGACCGACCGCCCTTCGGTCTAAGACCTATGAAACAAATCATACTAATCGTTGTTTCTAACTGTTAAATTTAGTCCTTAAGAGAGTTACATTAGTAATTTAATAGCTCTTTGAAGCAAGATTTTTTAACAACAAAAAATTATACATTTGTATAATCTAATATACTAAAATGATTTTCTTGAAATTGAGTAAAAACTGATATTATACACTCCTTATGAAAAAGATAGAAAGAAATAAAAAAAGAAGGCTAAACTCACTTGGAATTTAGCCTTCATAATATCTCATAAAAACAGATTAATCTTGTGTTAGTTTTCTGTAACGCACTCGTTTGGGAGCTTCATCACCTAAACGTTTAATTTTGTTCTCTTCATATTCAGAATAAGAACCCTCAAAATAGAACACTTCCGAGTTACCCTCAAAAGCCAGAATATGTGTACAGATACGATCTAAAAACCAACGGTCGTGCGAAATAATTACAGCACATCCGGCAAAACTATCCAAGCCTTCTTCTAAAGCTCGTAGTGTATTTACGTCGATATCATTGGTAGGCTCATCTAATAACAACACATTTCCTTGCTCTTTCAAAGCCATAGCTAAGTGCAAGCGGTTACGCTCACCTCCCGATAAAACACCACACAATTTTTGTTGATCGGCTCCGGAGAAGTTGAAGCGAGACAGATAAGCACGAGAATTTATTTCTCTCCCTTCGAGTACTATAAACTCATTCCCTTGTGACACAACATCATATACACTTTTATTAGGGTCTATATCTCGGTGTTGTTGATCAACATAAGCAATTTTGACAGTATCTCCTACTTCAAAGTCTCCTGCATCCACTTGCTCTAACCCCATTATTAAACGGAAAAGAGTAGTTTTACCTGCACCATTAGGCCCAATAACACCCACAATACCATTAGGAGGTAGTGTAAAATTAAGGTTATCAAAAAGTAGTTTATCATCAAAAGCCTTAGCTACATTCTTAGCTTCAATTACTTTATTACCTAAACGTGGACCGTTAGGAATAAAGATTTCCAGCTTTGCCTCACGCTCTTTCACATCTTCGTTCAACAATTGGTCATAAGAATTCAAACGAGCTTTACCTTTAGCCTGACGAGCTTTGGGAGCCATACGTATCCACTCCAACTCACGCTCAAGTGTTTTCCTTCTACGGCTTGCTGTCTTCTCTTCCATCGCCATACGTTTAGCCTTTTGATCTAACCAGCTGGAGTAATTGCCTTTCCAAGGAATACCTTCTCCTCTATCCAACTCTAAAATCCAACCTGCTACGTGATCTAAGAAATAACGATCGTGTGTAACCGCAATTACTGTTCCTTCGTATTGTTGAAGATGTTGCTCTAACCAATCAATAGATTCAGCATCTAAATGGTTGGTAGGCTCATCTAATAATAAAATATCTGGTTTTTGCAATAACAACCTGCACAAGGCCACTCGGCGACGTTCTCCTCCTGACAACACTTTAATCGATTGATCTTCCGGAGGACAACGCAAGGCATCCATCGCACGTTCCAGTTTACTATCTAGATTCCAGGCATCGGAAGCATCAATCATATCTTGCAATTTAGCCTGACGAGTAAAGAGTTTCTCCATCTTTTCAGCATCCTCATAATACTCAGGCAATGCGAACAGTTGATTAATCTCTTCGTATTCATTTAAGATATCTACGGTTTCTTGCACACCTTCCATAACAACCTCTTTCACAGTCTTAGTATCATCCAACTGAGGCTCTTGTTCTAAATAACCAACGGTGTACCCGGGAGAAATAACTACTTCTCCATTATAGGATTGCTCAATACCTGCTATAATTTTCAGCAAGGTTGATTTACCAGATCCGTTTAATCCAATAATACCAATCTTTGCTCCGTAGAAAAATGAAAGATAGATATCTTTTAACACAGTTTTTTGTGGTGGAAAGGTTTTACTCACCCCCACCATCGAGAAAATTACTTTTTTATCGTCCGACATATACGTTTCCTCTTGTTATTAATTGATTTTAGCACAAACATAAGAAAAAGTATCAAATATTTTTGGATTTATGTAAAATATCATACCTTTGCATTCGCTTAACAGCAACAATAAGGCTGATTCGTTAGCTCAGCCGGTAGAGCACAACACTTTTAATGTTGGGGTCC
>CAZOVL010000129.1:0-4816 GCA_964583185.1 uncultured Bacteroides sp.
AACCATTATACTTAATCAGATGTTTTTTTATAGGCGTGTTTCCTTTGACGCTTACGTTATATTAAGCAATGCATATAAGATTTCTGTATCGGATGTTCTTAGAATATACGAGAGACAAAAGAGTGAAAAACCGGGTGGAATATATATTAAAGAGAAAGATGCTTTTGAACAATATGTACTAGAAAAAATTTTAGGTTATGGCTTTAAACTTCAAAATTACCGTTGGATATATAATGGTAGTCCTGTAAATATGGGCGAATTTTTTCATGACTTCACAAAACCAGTGGTAGCGAAATAATTTTGAAAAAGTAGATATTTTATATGGCCATCTATGACATTTAATCTATCGCCACAACCTTTTAGTAGTCAACAATATGCCTTTCGTAGTTTCAAAAGTAATTACAATATATGGAAAATATAAGAGCGAAAAGCGGTCAAAGTTATTATATAATGTTACCTAAACGAAAGTGGGTTGAGTTGACATTATATAAGTCCTCTCGAGCCAGCAGGAATCACAATCCTTAAGTCAGAATGTAAAGTTGGGACTGCAGTTTAGATATCAGAATGGCCAGGTGCAGGTTAACCACAATCATTTCCTTGGCTACACAAAAGATGAAGAAGGAAATCTCATTATTGATGAAGAAGAAGCAAAAATAGTGCGCCGCATTTATTTGGAATATTTGGAAGGCGCCAGCTTTAGAGATATAGCAAATGGTCTGGAAAGAGATAAGGTAAAGACCGGTGGTAAAAGGTACAAGTGGCATCTTAGCACGATCCAGGGCATTCTTCAAAATGAAAAATACATGGGTGATGCGCTTTTACAAAAGACCATCACCATAGATTTTATTGAAAAGACCAGAATTAAGAATGATGGTTCGCAGCCTCAATATTATGTGACAGGAAGCCAGGATGCGATTATTCCGAGAGACCTTTTTACACAGGTTCAAGAAGAAATGGTTCGCAGGGCTAACATGTACACCGGAGAAGGCAAGAAGAAAAGAGTTTATTCCAGCAAGTATGCACTTAGTAGCATTTGCACTTGTTCTCGATGCGGTGATATTTACAGACGTATCGCATGGAATAATCGCGGCAAGAAATCAACAGTCTGGCGTTGCTGCACCAGGGTAGAAAATGGACCGGATGCATGCGATGCACCTACAGTTCCTGAAGAAGAACTCCAGGAAGCGACGGTGAAGGCCATAAACCTTTTAGTAAGATGTTCTTCATCAATGAAGGAAGTGTTAATGCAGAACATTGAAACAGCGCTTGCAGATGACAATGCGGGAGAGCTTGAAACCATAAATGAAGTTTTAAACAGCAAGCAGCGCGAGTTGGTAAAGCTTGCTCAAGCTAAGAAGGACTACACAGCGGTAGCTGATGAGGTCGATAGGATAAAAGAAAAGAAACAACGACTTCTGGTTGAAAAGGCAGAGAACGAAGGATTCAAGAAAAGGATCGGTGAACTTGAAGCTTTCCTTCAGGAATCCAATGAGGAACTTACTGAGTATGATGAAGCAATGGTAAGGAAGTACATTCAGGAAATAAAAGTGTTTGACGATAAGTTTCAGGTGATTTTTAAAGCAGGAATTGACCTGGATATTCAGAGATAAAAAGAGGACTTAGGGGCAGCAGGCTACGGCTTAGCTGCTCTTTTTTATAATCTTACTATAAAAAGATATAAAATGTTGTGCAATATGTATATAAAATAGTGCTTTGGTAACAAAAAAAATATAAAAAGTGATTGATTTTTTTCGCTTAGGCGTGTACAATATAAGAAATGATTATGTGTATATGTATAGTTTATGAGGTAGCATAAGCATGATTGAAGGATATACAACTGTTAAGAAAATTGCAGAGAAGTGGGGGTTGAAGCCTAGAACTGTTCAGATAATGTGTGCTGATGGTAAGATCCCCGGAGCAGTAAAATTTGGTAGAGATTGGGCAATTCCAGAAAATTCTTCAAGGCCGATAGATGGTAGAGTTGTGAATGGCGAGTATAGGAACAGTCGTAATAACTAATGACAGGATAAATTATTCTTTGCACCCAACAAGCAGAAGCTTGTTAAAAATAAAATATGAAGATTAAAGGAGAGTATTATTATGGGTATGTTTGATTTTAGAAGATGTGATGGCTTTGCAGGAAGTATTCCACAGAAATTTATTGATACAAAATTTCCTAAGTGCCCGATGTGTGGAACAAATGATCCTTATTGGAAACTTAAGGATAAAATGGAAATGATGGGAAATCGTACAATGTTCCTTTGTGACAAGTGTGGAGCAATTTTTTCTGCAACTACTGCAGACCTTTCTGGAATGTCTAAGAGTAAAGCTGCTGCTGTATTTACAACAGCTGGTATGTTCAATGCAATTGGAAAAAAGGCAAGTGGAAAGTCTGTAGCTACTACTTATATCAAGGTTGAAGAGGTAGGAAATGCTCAAACAACTAAGGTATATGAAGGAAATGAAATGCCGATTGAAGAGCTTCAGGCACTTGCAGATAGCCTTTAATTGACCTGGTGTAGCTATGGCAAAGTTAGTATTTTTACGTAGAACTGAAAAAGAAATACAGGTATTTGGTGGAGATGTTTATATAGATATAGATGGAAAGAACGTTGGAATCTTATCAAGAGTAAATCAAGAATATGAAGTTTCAACGGGTCAACATACTATTAAAATGTATAAATCTCATAGCTATGATACATATATTGGCTTTGCTGAGTCGACAATTACTGTTGATGAGAATGAGCAACTTATGGTTCGATATGCAGCACCTATGGCTGCGAATCAACCCGGTAATCTTATTATTTCTCCGTATGATCCCACAAAAGAAAATGAGTTATTAAGGGCCAGAGAAAGTGCAATTCAGAGAGATGTTGCGGCCGATGAACACCGTAAGCAAGAGCAAAACAATAAGTATAATACGGGGTGGATGATTTTTATTGCATTTTTAGTTATTGATGCAATTATATGGGCTATTTGGATGGCATCAATTTAGAATAAAGGAGATTGCATATGGCAAAACTTGTTTTTTTACAAAGAACTCAAAAAGAGATAGAGGTATTTGGCGGTGAAGTATTTTTTGACATTGATGGAAAAAATGTTGGAAAACTTACTACAGTAAATCAGACAATAGAGTTAGCTGCTGGAGAACATACAGTGAAAATGTATAAGTCACATACATTTGATACTTTTATAGGATTTGCAGAACAGACTATTACCCTTGCGGAAGATGAAGCGCTAATGGTTAAGTACTCTGCTCCTATGATGGTTAGTCAGCCTGGAAATATGGTTATTTCTGAATATTCTGAACAAAAACAGGTTGAAGCGGTAAAGGCTCGTGAGGAAATGATACAGCGAGATTTTGTAGATGAGCAGAATAAAAGAAAAGAAGCTGATGAAAAGTATAAAAATGTTGTTTGGATTTTGATTGGTATTGCTGTTGCAATTGGTTTGATTTACGGTATTGCAATGGCTTCTATGATGTAATATGTACGAAATATGTATATTGGCAATTGCTGCATTTCTTGCCATAATACCCGCCAATATAGCAAAAGAAAAAGGTTATAGCTTCGGCCTTTGGTGGTTTTATGGCTGGATGTTGTTTATAGTTGCAATTATTCATGTTCAATTTATTCTAGATAAAAATGCTGACAGTTCAACATACAGATCTTCATCTATTCCGTATACCCCACCTACACGGATGAGTGCTGCGGATGAACTGAAACAATATAAAGATTTATTGGATCAAGGTGTTATTACGCAGGAAGACTTTGAAAAAAAGAAAAAACAGATTATGGGTATTTGATATTGGCCGGGGGAATTTGTTCTCCCGGTTTTAATTTTTTACTTTTAATGTATGTGAAAAATTAAAATACGGAGGTTTGGTGTGGCAATAAAACAATTAGATGAAGCGCAGAAGCTGGCGCTAAGAAATAGAGCAAAAGATGAGCTCGTCAGATTACAAAAACTTGTTTCTGAAAAAGAAACAAAGAGAATGATTGATAACTTTAAAGAAAAATTCGCTATTTGTGAAATAGTCTATAAAGTAGTTTTGGAAGACCATCAATATAATAAAACGGGTAAGCACTTAGACTATTTGAAGGTGGATATGACTCAAGCCCCACACGCATTAAAGTATGCAGGATATGATTTTGATAAGGTGTTGCTGAATAAACTTTTTGGTGCGGAGAATAAAGTGGGCATTCGCTCTGTTAAAAAACTTCGTGATTCCTTAACACATAGTATGAATGCGAAGGCTGTTGAGGAGTTAACAAATAGAGAAAGCGAACTGCATGGCTACATGGATTCGTTTCTGACAAAGATTAACACATTTGATGCAGCGTGACGAGGTAGAGGTAAAAATGTTGTTATCATGAATTGTTTTGTGTTCCTAATTACAGCTAAGGGACTATTATGGTACGCGTTTTTTGGTTAGTAAAATAAATGGGAATGAGTTTTAGGGACGCAAAGAAGGAGTTTGCTAGATACTAGGCAGTTATACTATTTAACGATAGCTCTTTTCCTATCGTTAAAAGGTTAGTAGATATGTTTTCGGTAACAGGGACTTCGATATGACGTACTTCCTGTCGTGTCGAGCCATGTGGAGTGTGTGGTCTTGATGTCGAGGGTGAAAGATTGAGTTTGCTGAAAACCCTTATATATTAAGGCTTTTAGTACGCATGGGTATGAAACCCATAGAGTAAAATTATGAAAATATCGCTTCGTGGAAACAAGTCCATAATAGCAGTATTTGATAGTCAAGTGGTCAGGATAGATGTATTTATAAACGAAGTGTCACATTTAAATACCGGATCAT
>CAZOVL010000130.1:0-4716 GCA_964583185.1 uncultured Bacteroides sp.
CTAGGAAAATAAGATTATTATTTAAAACACAACAAAGAGAACGAGTAATCTCCTATAAATATTTAGTAAATCACTTATTTCATAAAAATAGGAGTCCACTCCGTGAATTCCCAACAGATAAAGAAGAATTCTCAGCTGTAAGTGCTATGGTTTATAATGAATAGAGTATTTATAAAAAATGAATTAACAGCCGTTAGTATTTATATACTCATTTAGATATGTAATTTCTCTTTTTTATGCTGCCTTTCACGGCTTGTGCAAGTGTTTCTAGTCGGTCCTAGACCGAGGCCTTGTCGGTCTAGGACTGAAGGGTGCTCGGTCTAGGACCGAAGGACGTTAGGTCTAGGACCGACGAAATGAATTTTTCTATTCATCTCATTTTTGACTCAAATATTAGGACTTTCATGAATATTTATATAGCTATTTCAAATCTCGAAATAAATTAGCTTGAATGCAAAAAAATAGGGCTTATCTATTCTTTGACAAACCCTATTTAACATAATAGTTATTATGTGTTTTATCAGCCGATTTATTTAACCCACTAATACTTATTTATTGGTATGAATTACAAACATTGGTGTATCTGAGTGGAAAATCATTTTCCGAGCAATACTTGGATTGAATAATCTAGAGAAAAGATTTCGTTTGTATGATGCTAATGTAATCATATCTATCTTATTCTTTTCTATGTATTCATCCAGATTCAGTAATATATCATCATTTTTTATAATATCATACTCTAAATCAAGACTTGGATACAGTTTCTTAAAATACTCTTTAATTCCACCTAGCTTTATTTCATCCCATGTATCTTTCTCTTCTGTTAAATATAACAATGAAATTTTCAAATTTAAAGCAGGAATAATATTTTTAATGAAAGAATCGAACGCAATTAGGTCTCTCTGATCAAAATTAGTAATGAAAGCTATATTTTTCACTTCATTTACAGATTTGAAAGGAGTTTGCTCAGGTAAAGCTAGAACTGCAGCTCTACTTCTATCAATAACTTCGGCTGTAACACTACCAATTAAGTCCAGATCTTTTTGGCTTTTCCCACGAGTTCCCATAATCACAACTTTTATGCGTTGCTCTTTAGAATATCGTAAGATTTCTTCTTCTGGAATTCCCTCACGTAAAATGCTGGTAAATGGTACTTTAGGCAATTCGTTTTTTTCTATTTTCTCATTAATTAAGTCTGATAGTTCATTCAGTTCTTTACGAGCCTTACCTAAAATGGTCTTTGCTGCAACTATTTCATCAGACGTTTGATAAGTTAAATCACTATATGGGAAAATAGCGGCATACATTGGGGTGTAATAAACGTGTAACAAAATAACCTCTGCTTTTAATGAAGCAGCCAAACTAAAGCCTATTTCACACGCTTTCTTGGAATAGTTGGAAAAATCGACAGGAATTAATACTTTATCCACATTTGTATCTATTGTGGGTTTATCCTCAACAACATCTTCAGCTAACCAAGCACTACTTTCTATAATTTCCAATGCCCTGGGTAAATCGCTCTCTTTAATGCGAACTCTAACCCCTGAGGAAATAACAGGCTGAATTTGATTCACATTATGTATGAAAGCTTCTATTCCTTCACTTTCTAAAACATTAAGTAGCGTTTGAGCCTTGGTGTAAGTAAGAATGGCTAGCGTAATTAATTTTTCATTGTTTTCGTTTTTCATAATTTCTGGTGTTTAGAAAGGGTTTATTCATAAAATCCCAAATGAATTATTACTCAATTGGGATTTTATGTGATTTTTTTGTTGTTAGTTAGTTCAGACTTGAGCCTCAGGTGCAATTTCTTCTTCAACACCTTGGCTCTCTTTTAAAATTTCAAGAGCCCGATCAAGTACGGTTGTGTCGTCTAGTCTAACTAGTCCTCCGTCTGGTCCGGGCTCTGTGTGAATTCCTACACTCTTTCCTTCCTTGAAGTCTCTTCCGCCGAAAAAGTTACGAACTGTGCTTACATCTAAGTTTAGTTCTTTAGCAATTCGACGCATGCTTCCGTCAGGCAATGAATCTTTGATTTTACGTAATTCATTAAAGGTTATTGTTCTCATATGTTTTATAAATTTAATGGTTTGAATTAAATTCAATTTTCATTTGTTATAAACATAAACAAAAACATCTATAAAACCAATTTTTGTGAGACGAAATATTAGGTAAATATACTTAATATATGAAATCCATAAATAGATGGATTATTAATAGAGTCTTTAAATTACTTCTATGTCAGAACTATTTATCCAGCCTACTTTACCATCTTCAAGAGTGATTTCTTTCCACTCCCCTACAGAGTCTTTAATTCCCACTTTTCTACCTTCATGAAGTATGAATAGTGCTGTTCCCGATTCACTGGGAGTACTTCTTATAGTAACACTTGGAGTCATAACAATAGCTGTATCTCTGCTAAGTAATACTTTTTTCTGCTGACGTGCAAAAGCGTGCGTTCCTAACGTGAACAAGAAAAAAAGAATACCTAGACTGAAACTTATTTTCTTTATTAAAATTTGTTTTGAAAACACATAGAGAAAAGAACAAACTAAAAACAAAATAAAGAAAGAGATGGCCCATTTTGCCCAACCATCAGCACTACTTTGATTCATCAATGCTTTAGTCCAGCTAATAAAGAATAATTCCGGTAAAGATTCAACCTTATCAACTGTTTTGCTTTTGGAGATAGCTAGATTTGCCTGAATGTCATTATTTCCAGGATTAAGTAATAAAGCTCGTTCATAATTGAGTATGGCTTTACCCAAATTATCCATTTTGAAATAACTATTACCCAAATTATAGTAGATCTCATCGGAAACACCTTCTACTAATAAAGCTTCATAATAATCTATTGCTTTTTGAAACTCACCTTTCACGTATGCACTATCAGCAATGGCTTTTGATACTTTTTGTGGGTGATCTGTTAAAGTAGGTACAGCTAAAGAATCTGCCACAATTTCTTCAGTGGCTTGGTTCGATTCTTGAGCAAATGTATTTAAACAGAACAGAGTTAGAAGTATAAAATATATATTTTTCATTCTTAATTCTTTTTTATGGAATCTTCCATTTTACTAATAATGGTCATAGCTGCACTATACACTTTGTCCATTGTTTGACTCTCATCTCCCGGTGCATAGCGTGCAAATTCACATTCGTTCAATGTATCTATAAATTCTTTAATTAAGTCTTCTGCAACATCATTAGCAGCAAGTTTCTCTTCCACATTGTCTTTGGTTAACTCTGACACCGGAATATTAAGTTTATCACTAACATAACCCCAAAGTGCTTTAAGCGTTTCATCATAGAACTGCTCTTTATCATTCTTCTCCATCAATTTTCCGGCTGCTTTTAATCTCTTTGCCGCAACTTTATTGGCTTTTTTCACCTTTCTCTTAGCTACATTAGCATTTTCAGCCAATTGTTTACGGTAAGTAATAAGGAGAACTATGAAAATTATAGAAGAAATGATATAGAATAACCAATACCCCCACGTGCCGAAGAAAAATTCATCGCGAGGATGTACTTTCGCATCATTTAATTTGATGAAACGAATATCCTCAGCTAACACTTTGATATCTTCTTTATTTGTGAAATCGGCAATCATTTGTGTTGCTGTACCTTCTCCTTGTGATTTTTCAACATTAATGGTATAAGCTTCTGTGGTTAAAGTTTTATAGGACTTACTTGCTGTATCAAAATAAGAGAATTTAACAGCAGGTATCTTATAGGTGCCTCCATGTCGTGGAATGGCTAAATATTCAATAACTCTGTTCCCTGTAAGTCCTTGGGATGTTAATCTTACCTGATCGTTAACTTTTGGATCGTATATTTCAAAGTCTTCAGGAAATTGTACCTCAGGATTTGATAACAGCTTCATATTCCCTGTGCCCGATACAACTAATTTAAGAGTGATTGCATCATTAGCCTTAATCTCTGTATCGTTAATGGTTGAGCTAATA
The DNA here is from genome assembly GCA_964583185.1 of uncultured Bacteroides sp. Classification (GTDB taxonomy): domain Bacteria; phylum Bacteroidota; class Bacteroidia; order Bacteroidales; family Bacteroidaceae; genus Bacteroides_E. The sequence goes on from CAZOVL010000130.1 coordinate 3,960, forward strand.
CTGAATTGACCAACCCCACCTGTATATCCTTCTGGTTTACCACTGGGAAGAGATTTGACGTCCACAGTTATTTTAGGTGTATATAAGGTTTTCCTTATGTTTACTGCATTACTTCCTCCATTAAAAAAGGCATCGAAAGGATCAAAAGACTGTATTGCCTGAGTAACAATGGCATCAAACTGAGCAGGTTCAATAACTAACTTACCCGTTTGTTGAGGAAACAAAACAAATTGTCTGTAAACTGTCGACTGGTAGTTTCTTCCATTATGATGTTCTAATCCCCATTTCAAGTCCGATTGCTCAATCTCCTGGGAATGAAAGCCCTTAAAGTCCGGTAACTTCACATTATCAAAACCTCTTAAATCAACAGCACTGTATATCTTAAAACTTAAGGTTAAGGCTTCTTGTTCATATACATTGCTTTTGTTTACAGTGGCAGTAATAAACAGGTCATCCTTAGCCAATGAAGGTGCTTTCTTTGCTTCACCTTCTCTATTTGAACTTTGTCCTTGTGTTGCACTTCCTGCACTTGTTTTATCCTCAGGAATTACCTTAACTTGTATGGCATTAGATATGAGTTTTTCTCCATCGGCATCAATAGTCGCACTTGGAATGGTAAAAGTGCCCTCTTCCTTAGCTAATAAAATATAAGTAAAAGTAATACTACTTGTAGAAGTACGTTGGCCGTTAATATATTGTGTACTACTTTGTTGTGAACGGCTAGGCCCCATTAAAATATCAAATCCTGAAATACTGC
>CAZOVL010000131.1:0-4415 GCA_964583185.1 uncultured Bacteroides sp.
ATTGCGGTGATGATTAATGGGGTACCTATGAACGATATGGAGTGGGGAGGTATCTACTGGTCTAATTTTTCGGGACTATCCGATGTTACTCGCCAAATGCAAGTACAACGTGGATTAGGTGCTGCAAAAGTATCTGCTCCTTCGGTTGGAGGTACGATTAATATTGTAACAAAATCAACAGACGCAGAAAAGGGAGGATCAATTTCATACCAATTGGGTAATAATGGATACAATAAGCTTTCTTTTAATGTATCTACCGGTTTATCCAAGAGTGGCTGGGCAATGTCTCTTTTGGGAAGTAAGAACTGGGGTGATGGATATATTTTAGGTACAGACTTCGAAGCATATACTTGGTTCTTGAGTGTATCAAAAATAATTAATTCTCAGCACACGCTTTCGTTTACCGGATTTGGTTCTGCTCAATCGCACAATCAAAGAAATAGAAACGATAAGATGCAAATAGGCGAATGGCAGCGTGTAAATGCCGATGGTATGGATAAGTTTAAATTCAACCCAACTTATGGTTTTGATGAAAATGGAAAGATGTTTATTGCTAATCGTAATAGATACCATAAACCTCAATTGTCTTTAAACCACATTTGGGAAATCGATTATAAATCAAGTTTGTCTTCCTCTTTATACCTTTCTTTGGGTAATGGAGGTGGTCGTCGGTTTAGAGGTGTAAATCAAAACAACTTATATGGTGTAAGTAACCAAACCGGATTGATGAATGACAATTATGTACTTCATAATGGTGAAACAGTATTGTTACGTCAAGCAAATACTTTGTATAGAGATTATGGTATTGTTCAACGAAATAACCGTGAGCTAGGGGAAATGGGGAAAAGTGCCAGCGATGTGATTTCTGAATCTATAAACAATCACGTATGGACCGGACTGATTTCTACCTATACTTCTAAGTTTGGTGATAATGTAGACTTTTATGGAGGCTTGGATTTAAGATACTATGAAGGAACACACAGAGAGAAGATTAAAGATTTAGTAGGTGGTGCATTTTACGTGGACGACAACTACCGTAAAGCACATAAAGAGTTTACCGGAGTTGAATTAGAAAACTGGAAAAACCAGAAATTGAAACCCGGAGATGATATTTACCGTAACAATATAGGCTATGTATTACAAACCGGTTTATTTTCTCAAGTGGAATATACAGTAGATAATTTAAGTACTTTCTTTGCCGCATCATTCTCTAATCACAGGTATTGGAAGCGTGATAAATACTACTACGACAATACGAAATCTAAAGCCAAAAATTTCCAAGCTTTTACTGTAAAAGGAGGAGGTAACTATAATTTCAACGAGCAACATAATGTGTTCTTGAATGCCGGTTTTATTTCTCGTGCTCCTTATATGCGTAGTTATTTTACTCGTATGGATCAAAATAACGCAATTAATGCCGATGCAGTAAACGAAAAGTCTTATTCTGTTGAGGTGGGTTATGGTTTCAAATCTCGTTACTTCAGTGCGGATGTGAACTTATATCATACCAAATGGATGGATAAAACACAGGTTAGAAGTTATGATGAGACCTATTTCTTAAACTTAAAAGGGGTTGATGCTCGTCACCAAGGTATAGAGGTTGAGCTTACAGCAGTACCTTTCAAAGATTTTGAGATTAAAGGTATGTTCTCTTTAGGTGACTGGATTTGGGATAGTACAGCAAGTGGCAAGTTATACGATGATTATGGTAATCAATTGGGTGGCGATATGAAACCTTTGTTCCCTGACGGAACGGCGGGTATGAGCCCTGAAGAGGTTCAAACCATATCGGATAATAATGTTGCTATGACTGTGATGGATAAAGTACGTGTAGGAAACTCAGCACAAACTACCTTCTTCTTAGGTGGAACGTATAAATTGTTTGACCGCAAATTAACAGTTGGATTAGATTATACTTTTTCTGGCAGAAATTATGCAAATTACTCCATTGATGCTCCAAACATTGGATCAGCTGATAATGCTTACGTATATTATACTCCTTGGAGAATGCCTTCAGCCGGTGTATTAGATTTACATGCTAACTATAGGTTCAATATTGGAGGTTTAAGAGCAACTTTATTTGGTAACGTGAACAACTTGTTGAATAAAGAGTATATTACCGATGCTCAAGACTTTAAAGCACGTAATGGTGGTGGAAACTGGGACGATGTAGCTGTGTTCTATGGATTTGGTACAACATACACCGTTTCATTAAAAATTCAATTCTAAACTTGAAGAATTATGAAAAAATATAGATATAAAATAGTTGCTTTTTTACTTGTCGCTGGCGCTTTTGTGGCTTGTGACAATGCCACGACTGACTTTGATGGATTTGAGGAGAAAACGGGTGTTAAAAATGTTGTGAGAAGAGAAATAACAATGACTGATGCCTTGTACAATACCCTTTCTTCTGCTTTAGTAGATGAAGCAGATAAAGATGCAAAGGCTTACATCAACAAGAATAAAGCATTTTCTCCTACTGTTGCTCCGGCATCATCTTTAATTCCTAAATTATTGGCTAAAGAGTATTTTGCTGCTGATCCTACATCTTCTATTACAGTAACCTATAAAGAAATTATGGGAGTTGATGAAAGTGTAGCTGCCTATACAGGACCTTCTTATAAAATAGCCAAAGAAGATTACCAAACAGTATGGGGTGATAATCATTTATATGTGGAGGCTTTTACTCCCAAGAAATTGCCGGCAGAGCAAATACCTGCTTTATTAGCTACTCAATATCCTGAGGCTAAAGAGGGAGATAAACAACACGTAAATTATTATTATTCTGCTGAAGAGCCTGAAAAATCGAGTGTGCAAAACTTCTTTTTAGAGGAGGATTTTGAAACACTCGTAGCTTATGAAAAACTTGCATTTGAAGGATGGATTAATGTTGATTTGTCGGGTGAGATTGCTTTTGAGGGACGTAGTTTTAGTAATAATAATTTTGCTAATGTTAGCTCATTCAAATCACAAGGAAAGAATGATGTTTGGTTAATTACTCCAGCAATTCAATTGGATAATGAAGAGGGAATTAAACTGTCTTTTGATGTAAATGTAAGAAACCATACGCAAGATATTCTTTCGGTTTTAATCTCTACTGATTTCTCAGGAGAAGCAACGAAGATAAATGAAGCTACTTGGATAGATGTTTCTAGTAATTTTACTTTGGGTAAAAAAGATGGAAATATAGCCCCTGCCGGTGAGATGCTTTTAGATGAATTCAAGGGAAAAGAAATCTATGTAGCGTTCTATTACGATGGCGATGAGAGTGCTGATTTACCTGTAAAAAAGACAACCACTTATCAAATAGACAATCTTGAAATTTCGAAATCTGGACCAGGTATTGTTGTTGATAAAACCGAACTACAATATGCTGTATTTGAGTGCACCGGAGATAAAGCTTGGAAATTGGAAGCAGATAAATCGGTGGTCTTATTACAACCCGAAGATTATACTGCACTAGGTGAAAGCTATCCAAATATTAGTAAACCGGAGGTTGCCTTACATAAGATTCCTCTTTTCTTAAAGAATAACTATCCTTACGAAGCAGAAGAAACCGTTAAGAAAGTGGTTTATTACACTTGGAGTGATAAGGCTACTGCTGAAGAATACACTTTAACTAATGGAGTGTGGGAACGCAATACGTGGGAAGTAGAAAGTAGTTCACAATTCATTCTAACTGAAAAAGATGGTTGGCTATTTGATCCTACTATACTAGTGAATTTTAAAGGAAATACGGCTGCATTCCAAATGATTGTAGATTACGTAGCTGCGAATGAAGGAAAAGAGAACCCCGAAGTATTAGATGATAGAGGAAATGCTGAGTTCTATTATGGATTTAATGCTTATTATCCAAATGTTACTTATCGTGATAAAGATCGATTGAAAGACCCTGCATACCCTGTTGAGGCTAGTAATGAGGAGAAAACGAAGTTTATGGATAAACGCACCTACGAAGGGTTAATTGTTTACTTAAACGCTGCTTATCCTAATGCTACTCCTGAGGTATCTGGAATTGAACAGAAAGCTACGATTAATGGAGTTCAAATCTATAGTGACCCAAGTTCAACGTTAACCAATGCCTATTATACCTACGAGTTCCAATGTGTTGGAGATAAGGAATGGAAAATTCTAAGAAGAGTATCTGAGGATACTGGAGCAATAGACAATGGAATAACAGGCGAAAAAGTTACAGAGTAACACTCTATTTTATTCTGTTTGTAATTCAATTTACATCTTAAGAAGTAAATCATAATTAATAAAAAAGAGACCTAGCTGTATAGGTCTCTTTTTTTGTAATCCATTTGTTTTATTATGTCATTGGAATAAATTATTTTAGTGTCTTTATACAATGTTGAATGAAGAAAATACATACTATTATGCATAAAAGAACTATACTTCTTTTGTTTAGTTTA
>CAZOVL010000132.1:0-4156 GCA_964583185.1 uncultured Bacteroides sp.
GTGTTAACTAAAATACAATACTTTTTCTTTTAAAGTTTCTTTTTGTTTTTTTATTTTAATATCAATTACAATTTGCAAATATATTAATAAATCTGAAAAAAACAATACTCTTTCAAAATAATTGTTCTTTCGCTTACAAAATGACACAATTAACTCATTTAACCTCTAAATTTGGAAGAAATAAGCTCAAAAACAAGAAAACTTTAGCACACAACCTCATCAATGGTCAAAATCAAAAATCAAGTAAAACAGGCAGGAATTGCATATATTCTGTATAAAGAAACGAGCATAGATAACATTTTGATAAAATATAAAAATATAAAAGAAAAAAAGTCAATCTTTTTAACACATAAAAAAGATTGACTTTTAACACTTAGAAGTGGAGCTTAAATAGATACGAAAAACTTATTGCTTAAAGCAAAAACTTAATCTCTGATAATGAATCCACACAAAAGGTAGAAGAACTTAACTTTAAGCTTGAGGTATCTCTAGAGTATACATTGTAGAAAATCTGAGACAAACCGACTCCTCTAGCCCCCAAGATATCAACTTCCCAGTTATCACCAACCATAACAGAATTCTCTTTTTTGGACCGGGTTACGGACAAAGCCTGCCGGAAAATCTCACTATCGGGTTTCATGATCCCATAATCTTCTGAAAGAATAATCTTTTTAAAATAATGAAGAATACCGGAAGCTTCCATTTTTGAATACTGTAACTCATGAAAACCATTAGACAAGATATACAGATTATATCTTGGGGTTAAGTAATCTAATAGCTCTTTAGCTCCAGGCATTAAGAGTTGTTGGTATTTTATGCGCTGAAAGAATGAAGTCCGATATTGTTCTACTAACTCTTTTTGATTGACCCCCACACAGATTAAAGGATGAGAGAATCGTCGGTCATTCAACTCTTCTTTCGTTAGATTCCCTTTTCCATATTCTCCCCATAGTCGTTCATTTTCATCTGAATAAAGAGATAAGAAATGAGCAAATGAATTGAAATAAAGATTGAATTCAAATAGATTATAAACCTCCTCCAATGTATTTTCAGCATTCTGCGAGCAGGCCCACAACGTATCATCTAAATCAAAAAAGACATTCTCTATATTTTCCAGTTTATTCTGTACCATATCTAATCAGTTCGTTCCTACAATATATAAAAAGAGGAGAGTTACTATTAAAAATAACTCTCCTTACTATTTATTATCTAAATAAACACTTTGTTATTTTACTAAAATCACTAAGTATTTTGAAACACTCCAAAAGTTAGTTGGATCTTTAATAACTAGCGAATATTGACCTTTTTCATCTTGCACTAACTCATATGAGCTTTCAGGATGTGTAGTCATCATTGTTGCACGCTTAGAATACAACTTAATTTCTTTGGTTGTACGAATATCAATCTGAGTGAAATAATCTTTATTAAAATCAGAATCACGCAACACATCACCACTCACCAATATTTTTTGAGATTTCAACTCAGAGCGAGTTCCAAATACAAACCAAGCGGTATTGATTTCCGTATCTTGTGCTTCAACCGTACGAGCTTTTTCAAGATTAGCTGCCTCCAACTCTTCTCTGGCAGCACTTAATGTGCTAACAATGGTATCCAATTCTTGAATCCTGATGTTCTTTGAAGCCAATTCTACTTGAAGTTCTTCAATGCGACGAGCTCTAACCTGCAGCTCTTTATTTAAATTATCTACAGCTTTTCGCAACTGAACCGACTGAGTTTTACTTCCACTCAATTGACTTTCCAACTTTGCGATCTGCTCTTTATTAGCTTCCATTGTGCGAGAGATAAAATCAATATCTGCAGCAATTTGCTCTTTAGCACTTGCTGTATTCTCACCTATTCTACCACGTTGTAAATCCACACGGCTTTCAGCTTCATTGATTTGACGAAAACCTTCTTGAATTACATTAAAAGTTTCCATCATATCATCTAGCTCTGCACTACGTTGGCTTAATTCTAGTTCTAGAGCTTCTTTTTCTTTTTTACTTGCCCCACCTATATTACAAGCAGTTACAAGAAAAAGGGTACATACTGTAAGTAAAAGTGTTAATCTTTTCATACAAAATTTGTTTTTGGTTTCTGTTGTTTTTTTATTTTCTTTGAATGACTTAAACCTTCTATAATAACAACCAACTCACCTCTTGGTTCATTAACTGTAAAATGAGAGACCAAACTTGCGAGTGTCCCTCTTAAGGTTTCTTCATATAACTTGGAGATTTCCCGAGAGACACTTGCTTCTCTGTCTTCTCCCATAAATTCCATTAATTGAGTAAGTGTTTTAACTAAACGATATGGAGACTCATAAAAAACGATGGTTCTCTCCTCTTCTGCTAAAGCTTCCATCCGTGTTTTACGTCCTTTTTTTTCGGGCAAAAAGCCTTCAAAAACAAATCGATCCGAAGGTAATCCGGACACAACGATAGCGGGGATTAAAGCCGTGGCACCAGGCAAACACTCAACAGCAATTCCTTCACGCACACACTCACGAACCAACAAAAAGCCCGGATCAGATATCCCCGGAGTTCCTGCATCAGAAATTAATGCTACATTCTCACCAGCTTTAACTCTATCAATAACAGCAGGATAGGATTTATGTTCATTATGCATATGGTGAGAAAGCATTGGTTTATGAATATCAAAATGCTTTAATAATACACCTGAAGTCCGTGTATCTTCAGCCAAAATTAAATCAACCTCTTTAAGGGTCTCAATGGCTCGTATAGTCATATCTCCCAAGTTTCCTACGGGGGTTGGAATAATATAAAGCTTTCCTGCTATTTTCATCTATACATCAAATTACATTACCCTTTAAAATATTTCTCTATGACTTCAGTCAAATCATCCCAACTTTCACTTTCTTCATTTACAGGCAGAGTTCGTTGGATTAACGCAACTGCTTCTTCAAAAGAGGGAGACTCTTCTATTTGTTTCAAAAAGAACTCTAACTGCTTACTGTTTCCATCAAACCACTCTCTAGAAAATCGAAAAATATCGTTTAAGCTCAATGACGCATAAATTCCCTTCTCCATTTTCAACAAGTGATCTCCTAAAATAGAGGTTTCCTTAATTAAATCTTCTTTACGATCTATCTTTTTTGCTTTCTCTTCAAACGACTGGCTCAATATGCTTCTATGTTCTCTACTTTCCTGAATAACGGTCTTTCCTTGTTCTTCCGTAGTATGAGTGGAAGTGGTAGAGATAGATTGGCTAAAAACAACCTCACTACTAACTGTACAAGAAGTCATCGCTTCATCTTCATTTTTTTGCACAGCGGATACTTCTTCTATTGATTCTAAACTCGAAATATTCTCCTCCTGTTGCACTTCAACAATCTCTTCCGGCTTTTCTTCCGAAATAGTTATTTTCTCTTCGTTCAGATCCAGAGCATCCTCCTTACCAACGGACGGTTTTGGCTGAGGTATATTAACTTCCTCTGTCTTCTCCGTAACGGCTGCACTTTGATTAACTTCAACGTGTGGCATTATCGGACCACTCTTTTGCTCTACATTTTGGCTTTTCTTTATAAGAATCTCATTTAATAATGACATCCAATCCTGAGCGTGCGCAATGTTACGTTGGGCAACCTTTAGCAATGAAGCATCTCCTATTTCATCCCATCGGTTCATTGTTTTCTTCAAGTCGGCAATTTCGCTCTCAATATTTTCAACTAATTCCTTCATCATAACATTCACATAATAGACTCTATTCATTATTAAAGCAAATGTAAAAATAAATAATTAATTTGCAGCAATAAGAAAAGTAAAGTGTTATTTTTGTTAATGCAAGATACAAACTATTTTTATTGCAAAAGGATAGCTTTATCTTAACTAATTATAAAATCCTCCAAAAGAGGAGTAAAAAAAGAACTTAGGTCGATTCAAAGTCGGCCTGGGACTAGTTTTTTTAAGTGTTCAACTTCATAATTATCAGAGTATGCCTAAACGACAAGAAATCACGTTCGACCGCTTTATACGAATAATGGCTTGGATTGCAGGTATTTTAGCCGCATTCTTCTTACTCAACAAACTAAGCAGTGTGTTACTTCCCTTTTTTATAGCTTGGCTTATTGCTTATTTAATTTACCCTATTGTGAAATTCTTCCAATATCGATTGCGAATAGGTAATCGATTGGCCGCTA
>CAZOVL010000133.1:0-4151 GCA_964583185.1 uncultured Bacteroides sp.
TGGTGACTTTTACGAGCTTCAGATTGTAGAGAAGCTGTTATTTTTGATAAGAATCAAAACCCATAATGACAACATATAGCATCACAATGGTGTGAGTCCAACCATCAAATTGCTTTACATATCGTTCACCGCTACAGACACAGCTGATCTTTAGAATTTTCGACTTATCAAGTAGTTTTATTATTTGGTTGAAGAGTGATTGTCCGCTAGAATGTATACTTTTGCCCATGGTTCATTTTGTTTTGTTCGTAACTGCTAACTAACCACAAAGGGCTGATTCCTGAAAATGGAATCAGCCCTATTTATATCTTATTAAAACTTTTATCGAACAGCAATAATTAATAATAACACTTACACACTTTATAATAGAGTATCTTTAGACAACAAAGAGCTTAGGTACTTTTGTACCCAAGCTCTTTGATCTAATCTACACAATTCAGAAGGAAGTATCGGGCTCAATCTATTGTAAACCCAAGTTTATCAAGACCTGCTTGTACATCAGGATGACTCATAAACAGATTCCAAATTAAACCAGTTCTATAGTTTTCAATCATTACTACAATAGGTCCTTGATCAATAGCTAAATAACGTTGAGGGTACCAATCTTCAGTTTCACTATAAGCATCATAAAAACCATATTTACCCCACATTTTATCTCCTAAGTTAGAATATAAGTAATGCATCACCTCTAAAGACTCCTCTGGCGTGTAAACAATAGAAGAGAGGGCAGCAGTAGGTGTTATTACTCCTTTATCCCCCTCCTTTTTAGGTTGATGAGCCATATAACCATCAACAGTATAACTTGCTGATAAGCCCCAAGATTGGTGTCCATAACCTTTATAACCTTTTGGATTTCTTATACAATAAGCTCTATTGATTAAAGTATAATTTTTCATCTCCTTAAAATAATCAGCATACTGATCCTTTAATCCTGTAGGATTTAATCCTAAAAAGGAATAGTGGGCCCAAAACATAGGTCCTACTTCCGTTCCTTGATAACGCATATTCAATGGATAACCTTCAGTTTCATGAGGACTTATAATATCACCATTTTCTGCCCATCCTTCATGATAGACTTCTGCAGGAACACCATAAGTAGGAGAGCAAGTCGCTAAGACATAAGTTATTAAACACTCATTAAATCCACGGATAGGGAAGTCCATTTCCCACTCATACTTAGTACTCCAATGCCAAAATAATACATTCTGATTATTTCTATACCAATCCCAATTCACAGAACGCCAAATAGTATCTATACGATTCGCTAATAATGCTTCTCTCTCATCTTCTGTATTTAGATATTGATGAGCTACTAATAAACCTTGTATAAGAAATGAAGTTTCTACTAAATCACCCCCATCATCTTTTAAACTAAAAGCTTTTGTTTCACCTGTTTCTCCATCCCACCAATGAGGAAATACACCCTTAAAATTATCAGCAGTTTCTAAAAAAGAAACAATTTTATCTAATCGTTCTATACCTTGTTCTCTAGTAATAAAACCTCGATCCATACCTATAACGATAGCCATTATACCAAAACCACTCCCCCCACTAGTAACTACATTTTTATCATTTAATGGATATTCTCCATCCATATGATAGCGTTCACGTGCCAAACCACTATTAGGTTCTGCTGCATCCCAAAAGTAAAGAAAGGTACGATACTGTACACTATCCATTAAAGATTCATCCGTTATTATCTGATGCTCTTCATTCTCTTTAAGCGATTTACAACTAGTTGCAAATACAGATAGTGTTACTCCTATCACCAATAAAAATCTCTTCATTGTCTCTTTATTTTCTATCATTTATTTCAATGTAAAACGAGCAGTTTTTACGTCTTGACTATCTCCACCAATCATTACATCAAACTCCCCAGGCTCAAATACAAAATCTAAATCATAATTGTAAAATTTGAGTAAGTTGTGAGAAATCTCAAAGGTTATATCTTTAGATTCTCCCGCTTTCAAAAACACTTTTTGGAAACCTTTTAATTCTTTCACTGGGCGAGTTACACTACCCACTAAATCTCGAATATATAATTGAACAACCTCAGCTCCATCGTATTTACCTGAGTTGGTAAGTGTAACTGTAGCTGTTATTGGAGCACCCTCGCTATCCATCTCTATTGCACTCAAACTCACATCACTATATGTAAAATTAGTATAGCTTAAACCATACCCAAAAGGATAAAGAGGCTCATTATCCACATCTAAATAATTGCTTCGGAATTTTTCGAACCAACGTCCTTTATCTAAAGGCCTACCTGTATTTTTATGATTGTAATACAATGGAATTTGACCTACATTCTTAGGGAAAGTAGCAGGTAGTTTACCACTTGGGTTAACATAACCAAACAATACATCTCCCACAGCTTCTGCTGCTTTAGAACCACCAAACCAAACATTCAGTATGGCTAAAACATTTTCATGCTCCCATGTTAAGGTTAGTGGACGTCCTGTAAAAAGCACTAACACCACAGGTTTTCCTGTGTTTACTAACTCTTTTAATAATGCTTTTTGAACATCAGGTATATCTATATTAGTACGACTACTAGACTCGCCACTCATCTCTGAAGATTCACCTAAAGCAACAAGAATGACATCCGATTTTTCAGCCACTTCCAAAGCTTCACGAAGCATTTCCTCATTCGATCTAGTTTCGTTGTCTCTACCCAAACTACGGCCAAACATAGTTGAACGCTCTTCTAATTCGGCATCCGCAGTTAAATGGCAGCCCTTAGCATAAAGAACTTTTGTTTTTTCACCCGCTATCTTCTGTATTCCTTCTATTAAAGTAGAGGGCTTATCTAATTGAGCTGCCACACTCCACGTTCCGGGCATATTAGACCTTGTATTTGCCAATGGGCCTACAACACCAATAGTGCCTTTTTTACTTAAGGGTAATACCTCATTATCATTTTTAAGCAATACAAAACTTTCAGCTGCAATTTCACGAGCAACCGCTAAATGTTCTTTTGTATAGATCTCTTTTTTAGGTCTACTTAAATCGCAAAACTTATAAGGGTCATCGAATAAACCCAATAAATATTTAGCCCTTAATACTCTATAACAAGCTTTATCTATTTGTTCTTCATTGATTTTATTTTCCTCTAATGATTGACTCAATGTGGTTAAAAATCCTTCACTTACCATATCCATATCAATACCCGCTTCTAAAGCACGAGCCGATACCGTTTGAAAATCACCAATACCGTGATCAATCATTTCTATAATTCCAGTATAGTCGGTAACCACAAAACCATTCCACGCCCACTCATCTCGTAATACATCAGTCATTAACCATTTATTTGCTGTAGCAGGTATTCCATCTACCTCATTAAACGAAGCCATAACACTACCTACCCCTGCATCACATGCTGCTTTATAAGGAGGAAAATATTCATTATACATACGAATTCGACTCATATCGGTTGTATTATAATCACGTCCACCCTCAGCTGCACCATATAAGGCAAAGTGCTTAACACAAGCCATTATTTGAGAGTTAGTAGAGTAAGTATTATCTCCTTGGAAACCCTTAACCATTGCTTTAGCAACTTCACCCCCTAAAAAAGGGTCTTCACCACTACCCTCAGAAAAACGCCCCCAACGAGGATCACGACAAATATCTACCATTGGACTAAAAGTCCAATGGATACCATCAGCACTCGCTTCTATGGCTGCTATACGAGCAGACTTTTCTATGGTTTCCATGTTCCATGTTGCTGCCAAACCTAAAGGAATAGGAAAGACAGTTTCATAACCATGTATAACATCCATACCAAACAATACAGGAATACCTAGTCGACTTTCATCTACAGCAATCTTCTGTAAGTCTTTTATCTTATCAACCCCCTTAATATTAAAAAGACCCCCAACCTGTCCTTTTCTTATTTTTCCTGCAATATCACTATTCTTTGCTTGACCTGTTGTTAGTTCTCCAACACTTGGTAAATTAAGCTGACCTATTTTTTCTTCCACCGTCATCTTATCCATCAAGTCGTGAATAAAACGATCCATCTCATTAACTCTCTTTTGAGCAGAGACTTTTAAAAAAAACATTGCACAAAGCAATACACTCACTATTATATTTTTTCTTACCACAATCTTATTTTTAACTTTTTAACAAAACATTTCCTTAATGCTTAT
>CAZOVL010000134.1:0-4103 GCA_964583185.1 uncultured Bacteroides sp.
AGATTAACATATAAGTATAATTCTGAAAACGAGTATAGAATTCTTCTGTTAATACAGTTTTATTATATGCACGAAGGCTAGAAAAACATTCATCAGGAAACACCTCTACATGAGACAATTTGTATTTCTGAATGATTTCATCTATATCTAAATTCTTAGGCTTTATGACAACCATTGAATACTCGGATAATAGCTTTAGACACTGATCCATGGATCTCTTTTCATCTTCAGAAAGAGAGGGCAAATAAATAGGTATTACGACTGCTATATCTTTTTTCTTCATAAATATCTTTTCCCTCAATATAACTTTTGTATAGAGTGTTTACTCCTTAATAAATTGCTACAAAACGTATGTAATCAAAAACATTTCGGTAAATAACCTGTTAATCGATTTTACTCAGCGATTCTACTTACATCATTGATGTAAAACAAACTACAATTAGCCAACAATCAATATCTTTATGGTATACAAACTGATAAAGACATAAAGAATCAACAGACTCAACCACTAGAAATCTCTTTTCAAGATGTTCTAAGCAAACACACGGTAAAGTTAAACAAAAGTTTCAAAACAGTCCTTATAGATTTCCTACTTAGTATTCATCTTAGGATAATGCTCTAACTCATGAAAGAATACGAGAAAAAGTAAATCTGCCTTTATTTGATTTTAAAATCCAATAAAGCTAAAAAACCGTTTGTTTTACATTTTAATCTTCTGACATTATAAATAAAAATAGTACAGCCTACAAATTCATTCCATAACAATGAGTTTTATTTCAGACTTAAAAACTAAAATAGAGATAAAACAACCCATTTTATCGTTTATCTTAGTCCCATATTACAAGCCTTGTGAGCCAGGTATTAATCGGTCTAGGACCGAAGGTCGGTCGGTCTAGGACTGAAGGGTGCTTGGTCTAGGACCGAGGGGGCTTCGATCCTAGACCAACTTTCTATACTTCTTTTTCATGGTAGAAAAATAGGAATAAAATGAACGATTTTATTCTCTCTTTTTTGATGGTTCTTTACACTTTATACTATTCTAAGTATATCTCTTATCCTTTATATCTTTTACAAAATGACTAGGTACTTTACTTCTCTTTTTTTACTCTTAGTAAAGAGTAGATTTAATTCATTTCTAAATTTTAACTCTTAGAAAAAAGAAAGAAAGAGATACTTTCTTAACCCGCACATCTCTTCTTAGTACTCAGAATTAGCTTTGAATGAATTGTTCTTGCTTTTGTACTTCGTTTTGTGACAATAAAAAATGAGAATAGGGCATTAAAAGTCATTCTTAATTGACTCATTTAAATAATCGTTTTTTTCAAATTTTCATAAAAAATGAGATAAAATATATTTGAATTATATGTAGCATTAATCCATTTTTTCTATTATTTTTGCAGTAATGAAGGAATTATCTAGACATATAGAAACATTACTTTTTGAGAATGATTGTGTAATCATACCTAACTTAGGAGGCTTTATAACTCATTACATCCCCTCATCAAGAGATGAAGAGGAACAGTTATTTATCCCTCCGATGCGTATGGTAGGCTTCAATGAGCAATTAAAGCTCAATGATGGTCTTTTAGTTCAATCGTATATGTCTGTTTATAACACCAGCTTTTCAGATGCATCTAAACAAATAGATAAAAAAGTAAATAAACTTAAAGAAGAACTGTTTGAAGAAGGTAAAGTGTTATTCCCCAATATTGGAGAATTGCATTACAGCACTTCAGGAGCTTATGAGTTTACACCTTTTAATAACAGATTAACCACCCCTTCACTATATGGTTTGGACACTTTTCGGTTTTTAAGCTTAGAAGACCTAAAGAAACGCTCCATTCAACCTGTTGAAGACAAGAAAAACTATAACATTAGAATTAACCGATTTGCAGTAAGAAGTGTTGCTTCGGTAGCAGCTATACTATTTATGTTTTTCTTTTTATCAACTCCCATTGAAAACACAGAAATAGTAGAAGGTAATTATGCTCAGTTATCGTTTACTGAATTATTGAATAACTTAGGGGAAAAGCCTTTAACTTTAGTAGAGATACAAGGCAAGGAAATCAAACAAGTTAAAGAGCAAAATAAACAAACAGCTCAACAACCCATTAGAACTAAAGAGCTTAAAGTGGATAAACCTATCAATGTAACAGCTTCTACAAATAATCAGGAGCAAAAAGTTACAGAAACAGTGGTTAAAGTTGAAAAAACTGTTTCAACTACTACCCCTACAGAGACCACAGCAGCCTCAACAACGACTAAAACACAAAATTACCACATCATTGTGACTAGTTCCATTCCTTTGGATGTTGCCATGAAAGAGGTGGATAAACTACACGATTTAGGGTTTGACGATGCTCAGATCATCCAGAAAGGCAATATTATTCGTATCAGCATTATGAGCAATACAAATAAAAACACAGCCTATCAAGATCTAAACAAAATTCGTCAGAATGAGAATTTTCAAGATGCTTGGTTGTTTACTGAATAATTTTCAATCACTCACCACTTACCAACGAATATCCGATTACATGAGTGAGGAACCATCTCCTCCTACTATTTTAATATATGACAAAAGATGTCATCTTATAAGGCTATTACAGCTTTAATCAAGATATTGGTTAATTTCTTTGAGTAAGTAGTTTGAACAAGAACTGCGAAGAATTCAATCAAAAGTAGAATTACTTATTGATAAACTAATCTTTATGTACTTCTTTATTTAAAGCTCTTAATAAGGTATCTATCTGAGGTATTAGAGGCTCTACCCCATCATTTACTACAACAAAATCGGCTAGCTTCTTTTTATCTTCATCATCTAGTTGACTGGATAGCCTACTTTCTACATCCTCACGACTCAAACTGTCTCGATCCATTGTTCGTTGTATACGTACTTCTTTAGGTGCATAAACAGCTACGATAAAATCTACATCGGAAGAAAAACCTGCTTCAATTAAAATTGCAGACTCAATAGCCACTATTTGTTTGTCTTGCATCTCTACCCATGAAGCAAAATCACTTTTTACACGGGGATGAATAATACCATTAATCATTTGTGTGTTTGCTTCAGAAGCAAAAAGGAAAGTCGCCAACTCTTGTTTGTTTAATGAGTTGTTTTCATAAATCGTAGGTCCCAATAAACAAGTCAGTTTTTCTCGAATAATAGAATCTTCTACGGTCAAGCGCTTGGCTTGCGAATCGGAGTCATAAACCGGTATACCTATACTAGACAGTATTCTGGCTACAACACTCTTTCCACTCCCAATACCTCCTGTTAAACCTACTTTAATCTTGTGTGTCATTTGACATCGTCTTCTCAACTAAAAAATCGATCTTATTTGGAGTAATTCTCACGTTTTGAACCCCCTCGGGTACTACATGAAGTTTTAACTCATACTTTTCATTACTATCTAATTGTAGTAACTCCCCATAAGGAATAGTTATACTAAAATCTGAAGAGTTAATAGATTGGTATTGCTTGGCACCCAACTGAAAGGTTACATCTACTTTCGTTGGAAAAGTTCGAAGAATTTTATCTTCCGGAAACCCCACACCCATTAAAGGAACAGTTACAGTCTTCTCTACATACAAGTCAACGGTAAAAGAGGCCGTTGTTTCATCGGGTATAAATTTAGCTCCTTCAACAGGAAGAAGAGGTATGACATACTCTGTAGTGTCTTTAATATCAATCAACTCTAAAGTACCTGAAAAAGCACCTGTTATAGTATCTAATATATTTTTAGGAGCATAGACTAAAACTGAATCGGGTTTTACTATGGAATCAACAATATAGTACTGAGGATTTGATTTGATTTGCCCCGATAATATTACAGGTACTTTTTTATGCTCACCATGAGAAAACATATAACTTAAGGTATCGGGTGAGATATCTATCAACTGAGTTGTACTATTTAGTTGGTTTAATATAGACTGTTGAAATTCAGTAGTAACAACCTTAACACTGTTATTTTTGTTATTCGCAGCAAAAGTAGGAAAATCCACAGAGATAGGGAAAAAGCTCTTTCCTATTTTATAGTTTAACAACACGGTTCCTCTATCTTTTACACGAACAGTAAATGTACTGGGAGGATTAGTAGTTAAAA
>CAZOVL010000135.1:0-4075 GCA_964583185.1 uncultured Bacteroides sp.
TCGTAAGGCTCTAAACTTACAAAGTTAAATGTTTCTTTAAAAACTATTAGTGTCCGGTAAAACCCATTGAAAAGGAGAAGTAATAACTAACTCGTAAAGCTAATTATTCCCTTTAATAACCCCAAGTTTTGCATTTTACCCCTTAAAAGTACTTTTACTGTAATGATATTTCGGCTATCCGGTAAACATTATGGAGTATTAGCTATAGATTTTCATAATTAAGAGAACAGCTAGAGAAATTTTATAGGAAAATGTTTTACCGGACACTAATAAGTATATATTTCTTGCTGGATGCCTACTTGGATAAAAGTAAATTGCAGGTAATATTGAAGAAAATAACCAGACAATAAAAAAGACTATACCAGTATAATATTAGTTAGAGTTAGTTAGTAGAGTCTTTGGTAAATACAAGAGATATTACTATTCCATTAACCAACCCCATTTATTATGATTATCCACTATCGTAAAGCCATTAGTACCATGAAATGACATATTTAAAGAGTCAATATTCAAAGTGTTAATAATAATAGTGGTATCTCTAAGTCCATACATCAACCTTAATTTAGTGCTATCAGCTTTTTTAATATTTGTAATATACATACTATTGGATAAAGTTGTTAGATGCCCTTCTATAAAATAATCATTGAAAATTAGACTATCATTTCTATATAATGTAATTTTATTATCAGCCTTTTGATTCTCTTTAAGGAGGAATACAAATATGGCTAACTCATTTTCTCTTTTTTTAAGAGGTTTATCCTTAAAAGTACAACTTAAGATGATAAACAAAGGTAGTATTATAAGAAATCGTTTCATTATCGTAATTTTTTTCTCATTTTCCGCTGAATAAAAGGAAATGAGGATGTTACTTCTAATCCGTTAAAATTGATTTATAAGACGAAACAGGAGTGTTCTTATTAAGCTTTCCCCCAGTATAAGCCTTAGACATTGCTTCTATTTGTACTTTTTCTAATTTTGTAGCTACAGAAGGATTACCTCCTCCAAGGCTAACAGCAATTGCTTGAGTCATTAAATTATCAACAATGGACTGAACACTTATACTATTATCTAGATTTACATCTCTAAGTCCTCCTGTATGATCTAACTCATGGGGAGCTAATCTTTTATTGCTTCCATTAACCCACATCCTTTATGCACATTTGTGATATTTTAATATTTAATCCGTTTCGCTCTGCATAACCTGGACTGTTTTTACTAAGCAGTTTAGTCTGATCAACTATTTGAAATACATAATCAGTCACCTTACACCTGAACTCTTCTTGTGATTGACTTGGAGCTTGCTTCCATCCACAGCGTAGGTATACTCATTCACCGGCTGATCGACAAGATTAAAATTCACCAGTGAAGGTAAATTTAATAAATTATACCAGATATGAGTGATTCCTTTGTTTAAATATTTCGTCAAATTTCCATTGGCAACATATACTTACCCTAGATTGTTATGCTTTCATATCTCTAAAAGCTAGAGAGAATGGAATATAGTCCGCTAGCATTGGTTTTAATGAGCTGATTCCCTTGTATAAACTAAAGGTAATCATCCATCACTCCGTATCTTGTTCTACTTGTGTTTCCATGAAATCTCTCAATTGAGAATCCAATAAAAAGACAAAGTAACGTACCGGAAACCAAAGCTCCTACAATCTCATATTTATCAGAAAGTTTTAGGCAAGACTAAAAAGGAACAACCTATAAGAATTCAGTTTTTTGCACACATTTTCAAGGGTCAGTGGGTTTAGTGCTTATCTTGCTGGTTTACAGCATTTTGTTGTGTGCAACGGCAATTTGAGGGGCGTGTGCAACAAAAAAAGAGGTAGTTACGACAAGTAGTAACTACCTCTTTTTTAAGTACACTCACAGGGATTCGAACCCTGGACCCATTGATTAAGAGTCAATTGCTCTGCCAACTGAGCTATGAGTGCATTTGTTAAATACCATGCAAAATTACAGGTTTTATTTTATTGAGCAAAGCAAAATGTCGATAAATTTATATTTCTTTTTTGTTTATTCTACCATAGTAGAATTTGATTGACATACCATTACTCCCTTATGACTACTCTTTATTTGATATAATGGTGATGGATTTGTACGTTTTAGTGGCTCAACCTGAATATCTTTACCTACTAATATACCCTCTGCCTTTAAACGATATTCCATCGTTTTTAACACTAATTCCGGATGATTATTATCTCTACTTAAGTGACATAACCAAACATGATACAAATCTTCCCGATAATTCTTCGCTAGATAATCAGCTGCAGCTCTATTACAAAGATGCCCTATAGGGCTTTTAATTCTTTCTTTTAAATAAAAGGGATAGGTCCCCATATCCAACATCTCTTCATCATAGTTGGATTCTAAAATTAAATAGTTGGCTTTATTTATGTATTGAGCAGCAAGAGGTGTAATCTCTCCTAAATCGGTAAGAAATGCAAAGTTTACCCCATCTATATCAATGGAATATCCCACATTATCTGTTCCATCATGAGGAACTTCAAAAGACTCTATTGTGAAATCCTTCAAAGTAAAAGGGGTTTCTTTTTCTAAATAACGAACACTACCATTAAGTTTAACTTTCATACAGTAATTCTCATTCATCCCCTTATGTACCTCCTTAGTAGCATAAACTGGAATATGCAATTTCTCGCCTAACATCCCTACCCCTTTAATGTGGTCCGCATGATCGTGAGTAACAAACACAGCACGTATAGTTTCCATACCAATATCATACTGCTTCAAAGTTTTTTTTATTCTTCGGGCACTAATTCCGGCATCTATCAATATGCCATAAGAGTCTGTACCCAAGTAATAGCAATTGCCACTGCTACCACTAGCCAAACTCATAAAATGAATTGTCATTATAAAAGTTATATATTTTAAAAGCTAAAGCTTACTTACTGATTTATACAATGGTACAAAGATACATAAAAAGTGGATTATATTTTCTTTTCCTCCTTCTTATCTATTCTTTTTGTGATTTGAGCAAACACTAAAAATGCTATTGCAGCAACTAAACCTATAGCAGCAAAATAGTACCATATATAATGTGCATTGACACTAGCAGCTTCCCACGCTTCCCGAGTTTCAAATAGTGCAGGATCAGGACAGTATTTTGTTAATAAAACACCAGCTATACCAAACCCAAAGATAGAAGACAAGAAAGAATTCAAATGGCTAAAACCTAAATACATTCCTTCTTCACCTTTTGGTGCTTGTAGAGAAAAGTACTCTAGATATCTGGGAGAAATAAAACATTCGGCCAATGCTTGTACAACAATTCCTAAAACCATCATTAATGTAATATTAGTTATTCCGGGTAAAAGTTGTGAGCCAAACAAATTACCGCAAGCCATTATTAAGGCTGAAAAAGGAATTAAAAACATTCCTATATTTATGGAAGTAAGTGCTGCACGTTTAGCCATTAAACGTGTGATAAAACTAACACAAAATACCACAATCATAGGGTTAACATTAGCAATCCAACCCGGACGAGCCTCCTCTCCTGCTAAGCGAATAACATATTTAGGCATGGTTGCGTACAATTGTTGTTGAACCATCCAAAATCCTGTTACAATTAAGATTAACATTAGAAGTCTCCAGTTTGTTAAGATACGAAGGAACCCCCAGACTATATCTTTCATACTTTTCCCCTGCCCTGCTGTATGAGCAGATTTATAAAGTAAAATAACAGTGATTAGAGCAACAAAGGTCATAACAGCTGCAAAATAGTTGATGTATATATAGGCCTCATCTCCCATAACACCTCTCAATGGATCAATGATTGTTTTACCGGTAAAAGCACCAATATTTACCATCATATAAAAAATGGAATATCCTCTAGCTCGATTAACCTCTGTTGTTTCTCTTGCTACTGATGCGGATATAATTGACTTAATAAAAGCTCCACCCAACATCAAGCATAACAACACAGGTACAATTAACCACCGCTCAGAACTTTCAATTAATCCTGAAAACTGAGTTGTTTGTCCATAAGTAACTAATCCAATAGATTCTAAAAGAGTAGGTAATATACCTAATGAAAAATAGCCTATCGTTA
>CAZOVL010000136.1:0-4049 GCA_964583185.1 uncultured Bacteroides sp.
TATGAAGATGAAGGAGACTCTTACAATTATGAAAAAGGAGTGTATTCCACTGTTTTAATGAGCTGGAACGATGATGAGCGTACCTTAATTTTGGGTAAACGAAAAGGAGAGTATCCAAATATGGTGAATGAAATAAACTTCTCCATCAAATTACATCTACCTACTGAAGAAGTTGTTTTAAGTAATAACTGTATCTACACTGGTGAAGAGCTTAAAATACAGTTTTAAATATTAACGATAAATTATGAAAAAGGTTTTTAGTCTTTTAATTCTAATATTTTATGTTGGATGGGGATATGCTCAACAGCGTGTGATATATACTATCAATGATGCTTGGAAATTTAAAAAAGGAGATATCTCAGGAGTACAATCACTAGATTGTGACGATTCGTCTTGGGAGATTATTAATATACCTCATACATGGAATGATGAAGATGGAGATGATGATATCCCTGGTTTCTATAGAGGTTCGGCATGGTATCGTAAGTCGATTTTTATAGATAAAAACCAAGAGAATAGTCAGGTAATTATTTATTTTGAAGGAGCTAACCAAGAGGTTGATTTATTTGTTAATAATCAATTTGTGGGAAATCATAAAGGTGGTTATACTCGTTTTTGTTTTGATATTACCTCTCATTTAGTTTATGGTAAAGAAAATTTGTTTGCTATCTGTGTAAACAATAAATACAACCCTGATATTCCTCCTCTTTCTGCGGATTTTACATTTTATGGAGGTATTTATCGAGATGTTTATCTGCAATTTATGAACCCTGTGCATATTGCAACAGACGATTATGCTTCTTCAGGGGTTTATATTCGCACTCCAGAAGTAAGTGAAAAAGAGGGGATTGTTGAAATATCTTCCATACTTAAAAACAGTACAAACCAAAAGAAAGATGTTGTTCTGGAAAATATTATTTGTGATGCAGAAGGTACTGAGGTTGCAAAAGTAAGGTCTAAAATTCGTCTAAATCCAGAGGAGAGAAGAACAGAGGTCTCTGAAAAAATAAAGATTAAATATCCTCACCTGTGGGATATAGACAATCCATACCGTTACATTGTATACACTCGAATACTAGATAAAAAAGGAAACCAATTGCTTGATGAGGTAAGTAATCCTCTGGGGTTACGCTGGTTTCATTTTGATGCTGAACAAGGTTTTTTCTTAAATGGAAAGTGGAGAAAATTAATAGGTACTGCAAGACACCAAGATTATTATAAAAAAGGAAATGCTCTTTCCGATGAAATGCACGTTCAGGATGTTATGTTATTAAAACAGATGGGAGGAAATTTTCTGAGAATTTCACATTACCCTCAAGACCCTGTAGTTCTGGAAATGTGTGATAAACTGGGAATTGTAACTTCTGTAGAGATACCTGTAGTAAATGCTGTTACAGAAACGGATGAGTTTTTATATAATTCGGTAGAAATGGCTAAAGAGATGGTTCGACAGGATTTTAATAATCCTTCAATAATGATATGGGCTTATATGAATGAGGTTTTCTTACGTCGTCCATATTCTGAAGGAGTAGAACTTGAAAACTATTACAAATTTACAGAGAAAGTGGCTCGTTCTTTAGAGCAAACCATTCGGGAGGAAGACCCTTCAAGATACACTATGATGGCTTATCATAATGCACCCGAGTATTATGAAGCCGCCCATTTAACTGAAATTCCTATGATTCAAGGTTGGAATTTATACCAAGGTTGGTATGAGCCGGATATTGATGAGTTTCAGCGATTATTGGATAGAGCGCATCGCACATATAAAGGAAAGATTTTGATGGTGACAGAGTATGGCCCCGGAGTGGACCAAAGACTACACTCATATTCTCCCGAGAGATTTGATTTTTCTCAGGAGTATGGATTAGTTTATCACAAACACTATATAAAAGAAATGGATAAACGTCCATTTGTTGCAGGGTCAAGCTTGTGGAATTTAAACGATTTCTATTCTGAATCTCGTATTGATGTTGTTCCTCACGTTAATAATAAAGGAATCGTTAGCTTGGAGAGGGAATTAAAAGATGTTTACTGGCTTTACAAAACCCGTTTAAGTAAAGAACCATTACTTAAAATAGGTAATAGAGAGTGGAAAGTTCGTGGAGGAGTTTCAAACACCTCCACGAATGAATGTATACAATCTATTCCGGTATTTTCAAATGCAAAGGAGGTTGAACTATTTGTGAATAAAAAAAGTATTGGTAAGAAAAAGGTGGATAATAGCTATGTTTTGTTTGATGTGCCTTTTAAAAATGGAGAGAATAGACTAGAAGCAGTGGCAGTAATAGAAAATAATAGAATGAATGATATACTGGATGTTGATTTTAAACTATTTCCACAACAGATTCAAAATGATTCCATCCCTTTCACTGAGATAAATGTAATGTTAGGTTCTCCTCGATATTACGAGGATAGAGAGGCTAGTGTGATTTGGCTTCCTGAGCAAGAATATAAATCGGGAAGTTGGGGGTATATAGGTGGTGTTCCACATCGTCGTGAAACGGGTTTTGGTTCTTTGTTGGGAACAGATGTTGATATAAAGGGAACAGAGAAAAACCCAATATTCCAAACTCAACGTGTTGGTATTGAATCATTCAAGGCTGATGTGCCAGATGGAAAATATTCGGTTTATTTATATTGGTCTGAACTGAGTTCTGCTGATGAAAATGAAACGTTAGTTTATAACTTAGGAGCTATTTCAAAACAGGAATATGTGGGCACCCGTAGTTTTGGTGTGTCTATTAATGAGGTTCAGGTTTTGGATGAGTTTAATGTGGCACAAAATTGTGGTTATGCAAGAGCTGCAATTAAAAAATTTGTAGTGAACGTTAAAGGAGGTAAAGGGCTAAGTATTGACTTTCAACAAAAAGAAGGTGAGCCTATACTAAATGCCATCCGGATTTATAGAAATTATTAAATATGATGCGTGTCTATTGGCTTTTGGTATTCTGTTTTGTTTTTTCTTTGTGTTATGGGGATAATTTCACCGGAGAAAAACTTCGAGGTTTGGACTTGTATGTTTGTATTGGGCAGTCCAATATGGCTGGACGTGCAGTGATTACTCCGGAGGTTATGGATACGTTGAAGAATGTATACTTGTTGAATGATAAAGGAGAGTTTGAAAAAGCAGTAAATCCGTTGAATCGTTACTCCACAATACGAAAAGAACTCTCAATGCAACGTTTAGGTCCAGCGTATGCTTTTTCAAAAGAAATAGTAGCATATTCCGGGCATTCCATCGCTTTATTGGTAAATGCTCGAGGTGGATCATCAATTAATTCGTGGCTAAAAGGTAGTGTAGATAAATATTATGAGTCTACATTATCTCGTATTCAAGTTGCCTTGGAGAAGGGCTGTGTCTTGAAAGGTATAATTTGGCATCAAGGAGAAGCTGATTGTAAATATCCTGAATCGTATAAAGAGAAACTTCAGTTGTTTGTTTCAAATCTAAGAGAAGACTTGAATGTTCCCAACTTGCCTTTTGTTGTTGGACAGATTTCTCAATGGAATTGGACAGGAAGGGATGAAGGGACAGTTCCATTTAATGAGATGATAAAAGAGGTATCCTCTTTTATTCCTTATTCTGATTGGGTTTCTTCTTGTGGTTTGGATTTTTATAAAGATGAAACTGATCCTCATTTTGGAACTGATGGACAGTTGTTATTGGGAAAACGTTATGCGGAAAAAATACTACAGTTTTATGAATAAAAAAAGCTGAGGTTTTAGTTTCAGTAGATTGTCTAGAGGGTAAATGTTGAGAGATATTTACCCTCTTTTATATTTATCTTTTTACACTAATGCACTAGTAATAAAAGAAAACCTACAACTTGTCGATTGGTCGGTCCTAGACCTAACATCCTTCGGTCCTAGACCGAGTATCCTTCAGTCCTAGACCGACAGGCCTTCGGTCCTAGACCGATAATTACCCCCTTCACAAGTCGTATGGGGGTATGAAGGGATTGGGTTTATATCCTAAAAAGGGTGAGAAAATCTTACTCCACTTTTAAGCCATTGAGTAGGTTGTAATATATAGGTGTGGCCTCCTC
>CAZOVL010000137.1:0-3978 GCA_964583185.1 uncultured Bacteroides sp.
TCTGTAAAGGACATCCCAAAAGGATAGTAATGCGTCACCTGAATCGCACTGCCTGCGGCATCAGCTATCACACGGTTGTGTCAAAGAACTCTTCTCATAAACTCACCTATTTAGGTGAATTTAATAAATTATACTGAATTATAATGCTTCCGATGTAAAAGTTTCTCACTCATTTTTCCCTCTCTTAGACCCAAGGGGTATCGGTTCTAAAAAGAGCACTCTTCAGTCCTAGACCGACAGCCCTTCGGTCTAGGACCAATTCACACCCGGCTCACAAGACTTATAAATGGATATTGAGAGTGTCTTTAAAGAGTTCTCTTTCCCTTCTCCTGTTTTCTTTAGAGTTAATTCTTGTTTCTGTTTATTCTTTCTTTATGCATCGTATATAAAATCCATCTGTTTTCTCCACTCCATAAATATGTGCACCAAACTCTTGCATATTTAACAATAAAGCATTACCTTTTTCTTTGGTGTAATGTCCTTTCATCCAATATCCAACGCCCCAATCTAAACCCACAAAATCTTTGACAGTATCTGATATAGAATATAAGTTAAAAGAGATAGGTCTAGCTCCGGCAGGTTTGGCACAAAAACCATACAAATCAACTCCTCCGGTAGCTGTCCATTCCTTACTGGCCAGTCGAGTAGTTGAATAGGGATCACGACCGATAAAATCCAGAAAAACATTTACTTCATCAAAATTGGGAATTTTCCATCCTGCCGGAGCCAATTCTCTTTTATCATTTGCAGCATACCAATTGTATATTTTACCCAACTGTTTTCCCAGTATGGAATCATTGTTGTAATAGCACCAAGCAGGTATACCTTTTTTACCTGCTGCAACCCAAGACTCAAAGGATGGAGCATGTAATATTGTATCTCCATTTTGAAAGGTAGTTACATCTAAATTCTTAGTCATCCATATTTGGTCTTTCATTTGTACTGTCTCTTTCAATACACAACTGTCCACTTGAGCGTATACGACTTGTGTCGGCAGGATTAGGGCGAGTAGTAAAATCATCAATTTTTCTTTTTTCATTGGAATTATCTATTAATAAAGCTGTGTAGCAACCTCTTTTTTTTCGGTTAATAATATCATCAATATAATGAATAATATTGATAGATAGGTTGGTCATAAGAAAAAACTTTTAAAAGGTTAGAGTAATGACTGTCTTAAATATTGAAGGGATATAATGATAGATTGTCTCTATAATTAGAGTATTTCTACTTAATACTATCTTGGCCTATACTTTTTGTACTACCATTACATAAGGGAATGAGCTAGCCTTTCCAACCAAGATTAAATGAATGAATAAACAATAGTCTGAATTTATTTTTCTACTTTTGTATACAAGTCACAAAACACACAATAAATGAATTACATTCAAACGGAGATTGAGGGAGTTTGGTTAATTGAACCTAAAGTATATAAAGATAACCGAGGTTATTTTTTTGAATCCTTCCGACAAGATGAGTTTAATGAAAAAGTAGGTGTGATTGATTTTATTCAAGAGAATGAATCTAAATCTACCTATGGTGTTTTGCGAGGATTACATTATCAAAAAGGGGAGTTCAGTCAAGCTAAATTAGTCCGTGTTATAACAGGTAGAGTATTGGATGTGGCTGTGGATTTACGCCAGAGTTCATCTACTTTTGGGCAGCATATCAGCATTGAATTGAGTGAGGAAAATAAACGACAACTATTTGTCCCTAGAGGATTTGCACACGGATTTTTGGTATTGAGCGAAGAGGCTATTTTTTCCTACAAAGTAGATAACTACTACGCACCCCAAGCTGAAGAAACTATTTTGTTTTCCGATGAAGACTTGAATATACATTGGCCTATGGCTGATTTTGATTTAATTTTATCAGAAAAAGATCAGGCAGCTCCTTTATTCAAAGAAGTTGAACTGTTTGCATAAGAAAGGATTGAAAGAATGAAGATAGCTATTGTAGGAACAGGATACGTGGGATTGGTTACCGGTACTTGTTTTGCTGAGTTAGGTTTGGATGTTACTTGTATTGATATTAACAAAGAACGAATAGCACAGTTAAAACAAGGTGTTATTCCTATTTATGAAAAGGGGTTAGAGAATTTGGTCAAAAGAAATACAGAAGCGGGTCGCTTGCATTTCTCCTCTTCTTTACCCGATAGCTTAAATGAAGTGACTGTTGTTTTTATTGCAGTGGGTACGCCACCAGATGCTGATGGAAGTGCCGATTTGAGTAATGTACTTCAAGTGGCTCAAACCATAGGGCAACATATAACTAAATATCACTTAGTGGTAACCAAGAGCACTGTTCCTGTGGGTACTGCAACTAAAGTGCGCCAAATCATTGAGTCTGAGTTGAGAGAGAGAGATTTGACTGTTGATTTTGATGTGGCTTCCAATCCTGAGTTTTTGAAAGAAGGGAATGCCATTCCTGATTTTATGAGCCCCGACCGGGTAGTTGTAGGAGTGGATTCTGAACGAGCTCAAGAAATTATGACTCGTCTGTATAAGCCCATCTTGTTAAATAAGTTTCGTGTTATTTTTATGGATATACCCTCTGCTGAGATGACTAAGTATGCCGCTAACTCTATGTTGGCTACACGTATTAGTTTTATTAATGACATTGCTAATTTGTGTGAGTTGGTAGGAGCCAATGTAAATATGGTAAGGGAGGGGATAGGCTCTGACACCCGTATAGGTCGTAAATTCTTATACCCGGGTATTGGCTATGGCGGTTCTTGTTTTCCAAAAGATATTAAAGCTTTGATTCATACGGCTGAAGAGAATGGTTATGAAATGCGTATATTGAAAGCAGTGGAAGAGGTGAATGAGAAGCAAAAAGGCATTCTGTTCGATAAATTTAATAAGTATTTTAAGGGGGATATCAGGGGTAAAACAGTGGCTCTTTGGGGCTTGTCCTTCAAACCCGAAACCGATGATATGCGTGAAGCCCCTTCGTTAACTCTGATGGATTTACTTTTAACAATGGATTGTAAGTTGCGTGTTTTTGATCCTGCCTCTCTCTCCGAAGCAAAAAAGAGATTAGGAGACAAAGTTTATTATGCTGAAAATCCTTACGATGCTGCTTTAGGTGCAGATGCTCTTTTCCTTTTAACCGAATGGAAAGAGTTCCGATTACCTTCCTGGGAGACTTTGAAAAAGACAATGAATCACCCGGTGGTTTTTGATGGAAGAAATATTTACGATAAAAAAGAGTTAACAGATTTAGGTTTTGATTATTTTTGTATAGGTAGATAGTTAGTTTTATTATTACTGATTTGGAATTAACTTGCTTTTACTTAAAGTCATATTATGAGAGAGTCGCTGATTATAGTTTTTATATTATTTCTATGCTTTAGTTGTGGGGAACGCCACAAAAATAAAGCAGGAGGAGAGTCAGAGGGCTCTGTCTCAGAAGATCTGAAAGCCAAAGAGCAGCTTCAAGGTATTTGGGTGGACGATGAAACGGATATACCTCTGTTTAAAATTGCAGGAGATTCTCTTTATTTCTCAGACTCTCAAAGCCTCCCTTTAAACTTTAAGGTAGTAAAAGATAGCTTGTATATGTATGGCTATGAAACATTGTCGTATGCTATTGACCATTTAACCGAGTTTCGCTTTTGGTTTCATTCATTATCCGATGATTTGGTTAAGTTATATCGTTCTGAAAATGATTTGGATAGTGTGTTTTTTACCACTAAGGTGGTTGAACCTATTCCAACTTATACTTCTGTAGTTCAAAAAGATAGTGTGGTGTTTTACAAAGAGAAACGCTACAGAGGATATGCTTATATTAATCCATCCAAAATGAAAGTAAGCAAGGTGTCTTATACGGAGGAAGGATTAAGTAAAGAGCTGGTTTATTATGACAACGTGATTCATATTTGTGTTTATGATGGTAAGACGGAGTTGTATGCCAAAGATATAACTAAGGAGCTATTTAAGGATATGATGGATGCAGAGTTCTATCAGCAATCCATTTTAT
>CAZOVL010000138.1:0-3974 GCA_964583185.1 uncultured Bacteroides sp.
CAACCTGCGAATTTATGGGAAATCAAAGAATATATTGACATTTATATTATTGAATGGTATACTTCTGGGGAAATATGGATTTGTTTTTGATTATTAGAGTTAGAAAATTTTTGAATGTATATTAGTGGATGATTACTTTCTTGTTCAAGAATAAATGCCACTTTCTATAGAAGTTTTTTGTAAGTTATAGCTTGATAAGTACTACTAGTGCTAGAATGAGATATTGGATTGATGATATTACTAGAATAGATCTATTAAGCTAAATAATATATGGTTGATTTACTAAAAAACCAAAAGTTTTTACAACTTTTGGTGGGAAACAAGATAAATAAAAAAAGAACGAATATATTCCCGAAATAGTATGCTAAGGGGGGAGAGTTAAGTTATCTGGTGTGATGAATTTTTCATGGTCAGTAATATCAATAATAAATGAATTTTTAATTATATTTAATAAATAGACATTATCAAGACAAGACGACTATACGGAGTTATCTTGTCTTTTTTAAATGTTAAAATTAAAGAGAGGAGAATTTAATTATGAGAAGAGTTGTAAAATTTTTGACAGTATTCTTATTAATTTTTGTCATAGCAGCCCTATTCTATGGTAGGAGAATAATTGCTTTTGCAGAAGCTAGTATTGAAAATCCTTATATCGAAGAAATGGATGAAAAACCATATGACGAGAGTTTTGAGCCTCTAGGATTTTCTGATGTTCCATTGGATAGTTCATATTCAGAAATAGTTTATACATTAGTGGATAAGGGCATTTTAAGCGGTTATCCAGATGGAACTTTCGGGGTTGAAAATACACTCAGTCGTGCAGAGTTTGCAACCATAATGTGTCGTTTGATGGGAGTGAGTGAACCGGAACAGATCAACAGTATTTTCCCTGATGTTCCATATCAGCACTGGGCAAGCGGATATATTTCTACAGCTCAGAAAAGTGGATATATCAATGGATACACGGATGGAAACTTTGGTCCTGAAGATAGGTTAACATATGAGCAAACAATTACTATTTTAGTTCGTGGTTTAGGATATGAGGAAATAGCATTACAAGTTGGTGGTTATCCAAGTGGATATATACAGATCGCACAAAACTTGGGCATTACTGACAATACAGAATTAAAAATTGGTGAACCTATAACACGAATTACAACTGCTATATTGCTAATTAATACCCTTCAAATCTTATAGAGTTAATAAAATATTGTATGAGGAGTGATTTTGTATGAAGTTTAGTTATCGAGTTATTGCTATGATACTTATTACAATGATTTTAGTACAATCCTTTGGCTTTTCAAATGCTGAAGCCGCAGCAAAGTATAAAAATCTAACGATTGAAAAAGCTTTAAGTGCTTCAGATGCAGAATATTTGTTTGGGGACTATAGCAATTTCAAAGTTAAATATTTGGAGGATGTAAAGGAGCTGGATGTATTTCTTTTCTTTTTTAGTAATCCTAAAGAAATGCTAAAGAGTTTAAGAGCTGGTTGGGTGCCTGATGAGATTGCTAAAAAGTTTATGAATGATGTTGAATCCGTAAAACCTCTTCTAAGAGATGCAATAGGAGAAATGAGTAACAATAAAGATTTGAAGGTCCTTTCCAGTGACAATAAATATTTGGTAGAACTTTTTAAGGACTACTATAAAAATGCAGGCTATAATGACATTGAAGATGCCATCAGTGATATGCTGAAAGTTTTTAAGACGATAGAGAATGTTGATAAAATTTTAAAGGATTATACAGAAAACATGATGATGCTGGAAACATTAAAAGAAATTTTCCCGAAAAATAGCGAAGGTAGAAAAATGATTGATGCATTGCAAAAGGATTATTCCAATAAGTTGTTTAGCACCGTAAAGGAATATATAGCGAAGAAAGTAGAGAAAATTGTTATTAAAAAAACAATAGATCCACTAGATATCTATTCTTCAATCCAAAAGGCTCTTGAAAACAAAAAAAGTATTAAAGCATTGGAATATGTCATTTATTCAAGTTCGTTACAAAGTGAAGCTACGATAGCATACCGAAAAGCCGTTGTAAAGATAAAGAGTGGTGACTATACAGATGTAGATGTTATGAAGTATATCAATTCTTTTGAACTGAGTCGTGTATTTACACTGAAGCTTTATGAAAAAATGAGGGGAAATTATAAAAGTAAGGACAGTGAATATAAATATCTTACTGAGCAGATTTCAAATTTGAAAAATATGACTTACGATAAACCTATAAAAGGGCAAACATATAGCCAATGGATAAAAGGTGGTAGCGGCAGTCATGGAGGTGGTTCTGGTGGTGGAGGATTTAGAGGGGATGATAAAAGTGATACAGGACTTGCTATCCCAAGAGGTTTAGAGGTTGTAAAGACGGGTAATAGCACCTCTCAAATTTTATGGAATTCTGTTTCAGGTGCATTATCTTATGAAGTACAATATAGAAGCCCTAAAACAAATGATATATGGGTAAAAGATATGGATTATAAAAGCAATACATCTACTTCCTATGACTCAGCAGGCATGATAGATGGACGTACCTATTCATTTCGAGTTCGTGCAGTAAGTAATACAAGTATTTCGGACTGGTCTCCAGAGATTACTTATACCCATTGGGGCACATCATCACCTAATATTACACAACCAGCACTTAATGTTAGAAATACTCTTAAGGGTAATTACACCGTTACCATATCAGCAAATACTACGGTTTATGGTTTCTCAGGTTCCACATCTACAACAAGGTTAACATTATATACACCCAAAATAGATGCCTTTAATCTTTATTGTACCGAGCGTTTAGATATGTCCGATGGCACAACAAGATATTTCTTCCGCTCTGGAGGGAATACTGCAAAAGACTATTATCTAATGTTTACAAATTCTATGAATGTGACTGATTACTCAACTGTACAAAGGAAAGTAGCTATCCAATATAATGCCAACGGTGGAAGTGGTGCACCAGAAAAGCAGGAATTTACGGTTGGTTCAAGAGCCGTGCTTAGCTCAACTATCCCAGTTCAGAATGGTTATGTATTTGCCGGATGGTCTCTTACAGGAACATCAGGGAGTACCTTGTATCCTCCAGGAAGCGGATATAATATAGATAAGGATACTACATTTTATGCTATGTGGACTAATACTGCTAACTATACATTGACTTATGATGCAGATGGTGGAACGGGTGCACCTCCTAGTCAAACAACAAAGGCTATGGAGACTTGGATACTAAGTTCAGTTATTCCGACGAGGACAGGATATGATTTTGTTGGCTGGGCAGATATCGCTGGAGCATACCGTGCTATATGGAATCCAAATCAATCATTGATGGCAAAAAGTGATAAAACAATTTATGCTGTGTGGCGAAAGATTCCGGAGCCGTCTATAGACCCACCGACATTGGATGTTTACCAATTAAACGAGGGTTGGATTAATATGGTAACCAAGAGCATAGGGGGTACAAAAAGCGAAAAGATATATCAGTGTGATGTTTACTTTGGTGTTCAATATAAAATTAAGTGCAGTAAAGCTATTGACAGCTATTGTATAGAAATATTCGATAGTCAAAAGAACTTGTTATCTACTATAACTAAGGAGCCTCAATCAGCGGCAGAAACTTGGATAAGTGAAAAAACAAACATTTATAAACTTTCCTACATAGATAATGAAGGAACGGTGGAAAATGTAACGCATACACCACTTGACACTCCCTTGAAAAGAGATAATACTTATTATTGGCGTGTCTATTTTATATGTGATGGGCAAAGAACTGAAACAGATATACAATCCTTTGTTTTTACTATATCAGAAGGATTCTATTAATATAAGGTACAGAGACAAAGGAAAAAATAAATAATAGGAGTATAGTTATAGAAATGTTTTAACTGCATAGTCCTTAGTGATTATGATATTGTTATACGAGGAGATAAGGTTGAAAAAGAAGACATGATGAGGTCAATTTATTGAGTTGCATAGCAAA
>CAZOVL010000139.1:0-3755 GCA_964583185.1 uncultured Bacteroides sp.
AATTCAGCTAACATAAAAGGAACGGAGTAAGCTTGAAGTAGTTTTTCAGGAGCAACACCATTACCTACATCTTTATTTACTACAGGTTTTTTTCCTTTTTCATTAACTTCAGTATCACCCAAATCAAATTTCCCTCCACAAGGGTATATACCAATACAAGACATTGTTTGAGATTGGTCACTACCTGCGTACGATGAACCAGAAGCAAAAAACAGAGAAACAAATGCTCCATCACGATAATCTGTATCGTTCTGAGCTGCACCTTTTGTTGTTAATTGGTTATACCAATAATAAGGAATGCGAGGGTCTTTGATATTCACAAATGGATTATCCTTTACATTCAAATCTTTACCAGACATAATTTCATACATCCAAGGACTAATATACATTCCTTTTTGTCCTCCCAAATATTCACTTACATAAGCAGGATGACGCTCATCTGGATTATCTTTTGCTGTATGTTTAAATTCAAAATCCTCTCCGCTTTTGATAAAATCGCTTTTACTTATAAGAGAAGTTAATTGACTACTCCAATCTACAATATCTTCTTTGGCTTTTCTTGAATTAACTAACAACTTTAGTTTTAACGTATTAGCCATTCTTATCCACTTATCCACATCACCACCATAAATCAAGTCATCAGACTCAGGTGTAAGTGCATTTAATCCTGCCTCCTGATTAGATAAATCGGCAATTCCTTCATCAATTAAATCTAATAAATTATTATAAATATCTTTACTAGAATCTAATTGGGGACTTTTATTATCATCTACCTGATTAAATTCAGAATAAGGAACATCACCCCATATATCAACCACATTTAAGAAAACATAAGCCTTCATCAACTTACCAATACCTGCATAAATAAGATTACCCTCTTTAGTTCCTTCATCAATCACAAAATCAGTATTCTTTAATGCATAGACATAAGATTGTAACCAAGCATTTCCTAAAGAGGAATAAGAAGGAATTAGTCCAAAGTTATCAACCTCTTTTATTGTTAAATGAAAAGTATAAGAAGACAAAGCATCACCCATATAATTACCAGGAGCAAACGCATATGCCATTTCGTATTGTGAACCGGTTAGCACTTTACTTATTTCAGCATGAGTGGGCTTAAAAGGATCCTCATTAATATCTAAATATTTACCACAACTTACGTTAAACAGAAGTAGTGTAAATAAGCCTAATATATATATATAATTTTTCATTATTATTCAATTAAAATGTTACTTGTAAATTAAACCCATAACGTCTAGTATTAGGGGCTGAAGTATAGTCAATACCTTGAACATTAGATCCCCCATAACTACTAACTGTTGGGTCATAATTAGTATACTTTGGAACATGTGGAGCAAAGTAGAATAAATTTCTAGCAACAAAAGAAATACTTGCAGAGCCTATAAATGTTTTAGATAACCATTTTTTAGGTAATTGATAGGCTAGAGTTATTTCACGTAAACGTAAAACTGTTGCTTTATAAACTAACGCTTCGTCTACAGAGTTAGTTGCAAAAGTAGCAGAAGAAGTAGTAGGACTAAACCATAAATCAATTTCAGATAGCTGAACAGTATTTTCTATTTTATTTCCTGAACCGTCCAACAAGGGCTGTTTAGTAGCAGGATCACCAAGATAACCAGGTAATACACGTGCTCCATAACGATTTTCAGTATCACGAGTTACACCTCTACCCAATAGGTCAGAAACATATGATGTATAAACATGGCCTCCCACAGAAGCATCAATTAAAAAGGAGAAACTTAAATTCTTATAGGTTAATGTATTGATCCAACTTGCTTTATATAATGGAGCTGGATCACCTAGATATCCTTCTTCATCAGCTCTCAAATAGGCTCCTGAATTAGGGTCAATCAACATATTACCTTCGTCATCACGAGCAAATTTAGTTCCCACTAACATACCATAAGGTTGCCCTACTTCTAGAACCGCTCCAGGTGTGCTAAATCCAGTATTTAAAGATACACGGTCAACACCTTCTGTCAACTCCTTAACTTCACTTTTATTTCTAGTGTATGTAAACATCATATCCCACTTGAAGTCCCTATTCATTATAGGAATCAAATTTAGACCTACTTCAAATCCGGTATTATTCATCTTGCCAAAGTTTGTATAGTAGTTTCCATAACCTGTACTATAAGGTAAACTTAATGGAGCAATTTGATTTGTTGAGTTTCTATTATACCAAGTAAAATCCAAATTAACTCTACTCTTAATCAACTGCAATTCTAAACCCACTTCAACTTCACTTGTAAACTCCGGTTTTAAATTTGGATTAAACTTAACAGAAGGAAGCGTTAATATGGGTCGACCATCATAAGGTTGTCCTAAAGAGTATGTTCCATTATTATAGTAAGCAGAAGCATCATTACCTACTTTAGCCCAACTCAACCTTACTTTTCCAAAATTCAACATTTCATTTTGAATATCAAAAGCTTCAGTAAAAACAAACGAACCGGAAATAGCAGGGTAGAAAAAGCTTCGGTTTCCACTAGGCAAAGTAGAAGAAAAGTCATTTCTTCCAGTAAGATTTAAGAAAGCATAGTTCTTATATCCTAAATTAACATCAGCAAATACCCCCCACAAACGAGTTCGTGAATAAACTTCTTCAGATGTTTGAGATTCTGTATTATTGATATTATAAATACCCGGAGACATTATATTTTTACCAATAGTCAAATTATTCTCCACAGTATATTGATTTACGTTATGTCCCACTGTGGCTTTTAAGTTAATATCATCAGTTAATTGCTTGTCAAAACGAATTAAAAAGGTCGATTCTATTTCTTGTACATTGTAGTTTTCCACTAAAATACGACCTTTACCTCCTAAGGCTCTGGAACCAAGATTTAACACTTCTCTACGGTTCATCTTGTAATCGTTAATACCGAGCTTATAATCTAAAGATAACCAAGAAGTTAAATCATAACCAAAACTAACGTTAGCAATGGTACGATCCATTACTGTTTTAATTTTATTGTATTTCCAAGACCACAAGGGATTATCTGACTGATCTCCCACGAAGAAAAGAGAAGCTCCATCCGGAGTTTCATAGGGCAAAGACATATCCCAGTTTCTCCCAAGAATCAAAGCTCTACCAAAAGAAGAAGCTCCAATTCCACTAGATTGGTTATTCCCAAACATAGGACCATTTTGAGTAGATTTTGAATAAGACACATTTCCTCCTACTCTTAAACCATTTAATAATTGTTGGTTACCACCCACACTAATTGAGTAACGATTGAAATCAGCATGAGGAATATAACTATCTTGTTCCATACGAGACAATGTAGCAGAATAATTTCCGGTCTCTGTATAACGTGCAACATTTAAAGATAAGTCATAGATTCCTCCTACTTCAAATAGGTCCTTCACATTATTCTTATAAGCTTTATAAGGAATCATTTCTGGAAGGTCAGGATAGGCATTCCCATATATATTATTATTATACATAGCTAAAGGAACCTCTGTAACATCAGCAAAAGAAGCTCCCCAAGAACCATTAGCCCCAGAAGGAATAAAATTATTCCCTGTACCAAAAGAGTTTTGATATTCAGGTAACCCCATTACTGTTTCAATAGTATAAGAAGAATTCAGAGTTATTTCAGTTCCTTTTCCTGCTGATTTCCCTAAAGAGCCGGATTTCGTTGTGATTAATACTACACCATTAGCAGCACGTGAACCATATAAAGCTGCTGCTGCCGCTCCCTTCAACACATTCATTGAAGCAATATCAT
>CAZOVL010000140.1:0-3703 GCA_964583185.1 uncultured Bacteroides sp.
GGTTTGATGGAGATTCTTTTCAAGTATTTAAATCGACTGATTCTTTAACAACAGAGACAATCAGTGATAATGGAATTAATCAACTATTAGTTGATTCTTTAGCGAATAGTTTATGGATTGCAACTCAAAAAAGAGGGCTAAGCCGTTTCGATTTTGCTACAGAACAATTCTATCATTATCCCACAGAAGGATCATCTAATCAAAGTACACAGTCAGGAGGAATTACCGATCTTTGTTTGTCGAAAGATGGCAACTTATGGATTGCCACTTATAATGATGGTTTAAAGAAATTGGATAAAAAAGATAATTCCATTAGGAATATCGATTTGAGTTCTGCTCCCTTGCCTTACGATTACCGAATTAAGTGCATCAAAGAAGATAAAAACGGAAATTTATACATAGGACACTGGGGCAATGGATTGACAGTACTTTCTGCCAATCAATCGGTAAAACACTTTCAATACGACTCAAGCCAGCCCAAAGGTATACCGGGGAATGAGGTTATGGCTATTTATATTGACTCTTTTGATAATGTATGGATTGGTACACATTATGGTTTGGCTTTATATCATCCTGATACAGATGAGTTTACTGTTTTTAGAAACTCTGCTGATAATCGAAGGGGATTAACAGATAATGATATTCACACCATATGTGAAATTAATGGCTCTTTATGGATAGGAACCTGGAGAGGAGGTATTAATGTATTAAATCTATCAAGAGCCGATTTTTCAAAACCCGAAGAGGTGCTTTTTGAGGGTATTGATGTGAATCATATGGCTTTAGGATTATCACCGTTTCCTATTGAGCGATTGTTTGAAGATTCCTTTGGTAATGTATGGGTTGGTACACAAGGCGATGGACTGAATATTCTAAAACACATCACCCCTTTCTTTAGTCAAATCTCCTATTCGCCCTTAAAGGAAGATAACAACAGTTTAAGCAATAAAATTATTCATACTTTAGTTTTTGATAAAGAAAATCAGCTGTGGGTTGGATCAGCCCAAGGAGTAGTGGATGTTTTCTCAAAAAATGAGAACAATGATTATACGAAAACTCAATCTTTTCATTTTGAAGATGAAGTACTCAGTTCTTTAGTAGATAAGAGTGATAATATCTGGTTGGGTGTTAATCGTAAGGGACTTTATCGCTATGATAAAAAGGAAAAAACAGTTAGTAATATTAAAATCACCGACCCTACCCATTTGCATTCTTATTTAACCTGTATTTATGAAGATGTGAAAGGCAATATATGGGTAGGAACACATCACGGATTGTTTAAATACATTCCAGCAAACGATGAATTAAAAGAGTATAATACTAAAAGTATTCAACTGGAGAACAACTTAATTAGTGATTTCATAGAAGATGTTTATGGTAATTTTTGGATTGCAAGCATTACAGATGGAGTAAGTGTTGTAACTCCGGAGCTGGAGTTAATTAATCACTACAATGAAGCCAATGGGTTGTTGTCTAATTCTGTGAATCAGCTGTGTAAAGATTCAAAAAACAGAATTTGGGTAGCAACGACCAAGGGCATTTCAATATACACTCCTACAGATTCAAAAAAATATATAGCTCATCATTTGAATTCAAGCTCAGGTTTACCGGATGTCTATATTCGTTCAGTAGCTGAAGGAAAACCCAATGAGTTTTGGATTGCTACAAATGCAGGAGTCTCTCATTATTTGGAAGATTTTGATATAATAGAGAACTATAATCAGCAAGATGGTATTCAATGGGGTACATTTAATAGCAGATCGGTTGCTCAATCTGCTGATGGAGTGATTTTTTTAGGCTCTCAAAATGGGATTTGTTTCTTTGATTCCAAACGCAAGGCTAAATCATTGAACTTGCCTCCCATCCAAATTACTCGTTTCGCTTATCACGATTCCAAACCGGATGTTATTGACAATGTTGTAAGTGTGCCTGTTGTTTCATTTTTTGATTTACAAAACAATCAAAGCACTTTCTCTATTCATTTCAATGTTATGGATTATGCCTTAAAAGATAAAGTAGAATATGCCTTTTTACTTAAAGGATTGAGTAATGATTGGCATTATTTGAAAAATCAAAATCAAGCAATCTTTCGTAATTTATCTTCCGGTAACTATGTTTTTAAAGTGAAAGGCAGGGTTAAAAATCAGGAGTGGTCAGAAGAGGCAAGTATTAACATAAAAATTCACCCTCCTTTTTGGCTATCCTGGTGGGCTAAATCTTTTTATCTATTCTGTGTTTTGGCTCTAATTTATGGGTTCTTTTCTTTTTATAAAAGAAGGTTACTCCTTGAAAATGCACTTTATGTTGAGAAAGAAAATCTTTTTCAGGAACAAAAACGAAATGAAGAAAAGCTTCAATTCTATACCAATATAGCACATGAGTTAAGAACTCCTTTAACTTTAATTGTGGGACCATTAGGAGATTTGCAGGAAGATAAGAAGCTGGATGAAAAACAACAGAAAAAAATATCCTTGATACATAAAAGTGCTATGCGGTTGTCAAATCTAATTAATCAAATATTAGAGTTGAAAAAGAGTCAGAGTTATAGCCGCACCTTAAAAGTTATTCGTGGAGATATAGCAGAAACTGTGTATGGAATAGTCTTGAAATTCAAAGAACTAAATAGAAATGAGCAGGTTTCTGTTGAGTTCTCCAAGGAGCCCCTTCCACCCATCTATTATGATGTAGAAGTAGTTACTATAATACTAGATAATTTATTGTCTAATGCCTTAAAATATACCTTCAAAGGGGTTGTTTCTGTTTCAATAAGAAAAAAGAGAGTAGAGGAGACTAACTATGTTGAAATAGAGGTGCGAGATACAGGGTGTGGAATCGCCGGAAAAGATAAGGAAAAAGTATTTAATAGATATTTCCAAGTGAACAATAAACATCAGCAAGAAGGAGTGGGTATTGGACTTGCTTTGGTTAAAAGTCTAGTGGAACTTCATCAAGGAGTCATTCTTTTGGAAAGTGAAGAATCTCTAGGAACATCGTTTTACTTCCGTTTGCCACTAGAGAACACCTATCCTCAAGCCTTACATTTAGATACTGAACCCGTTGCGGTTGATGAAAATGAAGAAGTATTACCAACTCTTTTGGTAGTAGAAGATAATGAAGACATCAGAGAATACATTGCAGATTCCTTTGAAGATGCTTTTGTTATTCTTAAAGCCAATGACGGAAAAGAGGGACTGGAACTGGCAGTTAATCATATTCCGGATCTCGTTATTAGTGATATAATGATGCCTATAATGGATGGTAATACTTTATGTAAAAAGATTAAAGAAAATATTCATACCAGTCATATTCCTGTTATTCTTTTAACTGCAAAAGATACAGAGAGAGATAAAACAGAAGGATATTCTGTGGGGGCAGACTCTTATATAACCAAACCATTTACCACGAATCTTTTGAAGATTAGGGTGAAGAATCTTTTGGAGGGAAGAAAAAGGGTAGCAGAGTATATTTCAACCAATTACTATAAAAAGAACACACTGGCGAAGTCTATCTCTCGTTTGGACGATGAGTTTCTAGCTAAAGTAGTTTCAATGATTGAGGATAATATGGCAACCGCACAAATCAGTATCTCTTTCTTGTCCAGCCAATTGGGTATGAGTTATTCCACTTTCTCTAGAAAAATGAAAGAAATAACAGGACTTACTGCAAATGATTTTATACTTTCATATTCGTTTGGTTATAATTA
>CAZOVL010000141.1:0-3680 GCA_964583185.1 uncultured Bacteroides sp.
ACCACTTGAAAATCAGAGAGTTACTTGAAAAGGTAGCTCTCTTTTTTTATGCTTATTTGAAGGTGAATACTGGGGGAAATGGAGATTTGTTTTCTCCAATGTTTTACCCAAATGATAACAGTAGATGTGGTTTGTTATAAATACAAACCGTTAAAAAACAGAGAATTGCCTATTAAAATAAGAGTTTGTAAAGACAGAAAGACAAGGTATATTAATCTTGGTGTTTCTACCAAAATGGAGCATTGGGACTTTGAGAAGAACGAACCTAAAGCAGACTGTCCCAATAGAGAGTTACTGGAAAAACTAATTGCCAGTAAAATAAGCGAAGTCAAGAGTAAAATTGTAGAACTGAAATCAGAGGATAAGGAGTTTTCAGCCACTACACTTGTTTATAAGGTGTCCAATCCTGTAAAGCTTGTAACTGTTGGAGAATTGTTTAGGCAGCATTTGTCTCGTCTTGAAGAAGAAAAGAGAACTGGTTACAGACTTTCCATCCAACAGACCTATAACTCCCTAATCAAGTTCAACAGACATCTTGATATTCCATTCTCTGAGATGGATTACAACTGGCTGAGGAGATATGAGACTTTGTTAAGGAAGCAAGGCAAGTCTGAAAATACCATTGGAATAAGATTTAGGACTATCAGGATGATATTCAACTTGGCTATTGAAATGGAAGTGGTAAAACCTGAATATTATCCTTTCAAGAAGTTCAAAGTATCAAAACTCCACCAAGATACAGCCAAGAGAGCCATAACAAAAGATGATGTGCAAGCTATTATTAACTATCCAACAGCAGGAAAAGGCTTTTATGTTTGCTTAGCTATAGACCTGTTTACATTTTCTTACTTCATGGGAGGTATAAACTTTGTGGATATGGCGTTTCTTACCGAAAGGAATGTTATTGATAACAGACTTATTTACACTCGAAAAAAGACTGGGAAACTTATAAACTTGCCTTTGCAGGAAAGAGCAGCATTGCTCTTGAAGAGGTATAAAGATAAAAGCAAGCCTTATTTATTCCCTATACTATCAGATTTTCACAAGACAGAACAACAGAGATTAAATAGACTGCACAAGGTCATCACCAAAGTCAATACTGTTTTAAAATCTTTAGGAGAAGAATTAAACATACCTGTTAAGCTTACAACATATGTTGCAAGACATTCCTATGCTACTATCCTGAAAAGGGCAGGCGTGCCTACTTCTATCATCTGTGAGTCTTTAGGTCATAGTTCCGAAAAGGTCACTCAGGTTTACCTAGATAGCTTTGAAAACAGTCAGATAGACAAGGCTATGGAGAATTTATAGCCCTACTCAATACTCACTTCTTTTATTATTTATTAGGAGAAGTGAGTACTTTTATATATTTTTGCAAAAAAAAATACTGCTAATGGAATATTTAGAAAAAACAAAGGATTGTATCTACGAACCTTCCATTTTATCCTTTGGAAAATATGAAATCCTGTTTGCTTCTGCTTTACCTGAAAAACCAGAAGAGCTGGAGCACTATGGATATGATATGGGCATGCAATATATTAATGGTGCTCTTTGTGATCCCAATAGTCATTTTAAGTATGAAATCAATTGGAGGGTAAAAGGTTCAAAAATTGCTTCCATTGATTTCAAGATGCCTCAGGATGATGCCAAACTTAGTACTATATTCGGAAACCTTCCTTATGGACTAATAAAGAAAAACAGGACTGGTGTTGGGGCTACAACCTTAGAACTAAACTCAAAAAGAAATAGTATTATCGTTGTTCCTACAAGGGCTTTGGCTTATGAAAAAACAAAGAATAGCTGGAACGAGGAAACTCAAAAATATACCATACACTATATTGGAGGTCAAATAAATGGCTTCACCCCTCCATCTGTATCTGATTATTTAAGAGACAATACAATTATACACAAAAAGTTTGTAGCAGTCATAGACAGCTTACCTAATTTATTGGAAAAAATTGGTGGAGAAAAAGTCAAAAACTATTTTATCATGTTTGATGAAATAGACAGCTATCAATATGATTCATATTTCCGTCCTAACATGGAAACAGGATTTGATTATTACTTCAAATTTCCTGAGACACAAAGATGTCTAGTTTCTGCAACTGTTGGTGACTTTACAGACCCAAGGATAAATGCAGAACCAGTAATAAACCTCATTTTCAATAATCCAGCTCCCCGAAACATTTCTCTGAAAGAAACAAATGATGTTTCAATAACTGTTAAAAAGCATATTGAGTCTCTTTTGGAAGCACATCCTGATGATAAAATATTAGTAGCTTTCAATCTCTTGAAACGTGGGATACTCCCAATTATTAAGAGTTTACCAACTGAATATCAGTCTAAATGCGCAGTTCTTTGCAGTGAAAAGAATAAGGCTGATGTTGGAAATTTATATTGGGATGTTATCGAAAAGAGGCTTCCAAAACAAATAACTTTTATGACATGTACCTATTTTGTTGGAATAGATTTTGAAGAACCATTTCATTTAATATCATCAGCAGATGTAAGATACCCATTTACTCTTCTTTCATCTGATAAATTACAGCAAATAGCAGGCAGATGTAGAATACCCAATGGATTATTAAGCGAAACAATCATATATAACACAAATGCTTCCCAATTAGATATTGACATAAAATCATTGTCAAAACAGATAGTTGAAGAGGCCAAAGCTTTAAAAGATTATTTTTATCTACAATCTAAGGTAATGTCTGCATTTCCTAAATTGGTGCATAATTACAATATTATTACAAAACAAGAACTTGTCGAAAACTCAAATAAAAAATATGATGGAAGCTCCTCTATAAAGCTAATAAGAGAAGCTTCTGATAGCATACATATCTCATACTTCAACATAGACAATATTCTTATTCAGGTAGGATTACTTAAAACATTATATGCCTATCCTGATAGTTTAAAGGACAAGCTAACTTTAGAAGGACATAATGTGACAAAAGCAAGTCCTATTTTTGAAAATGATCATATTGCTGTGCAGATAAATGAAGAAATAGAGGAAACACACCGAAGAAATGAGGTGGAAGAGCGAGAACATATTATCACTCAGCTAAGAGAGAGCTCTTCTATAGATGAAAGAGAA
This sequence comes from uncultured Bacteroides sp., assembly GCA_964583185.1. GTDB lineage: Bacteria > Bacteroidota > Bacteroidia > Bacteroidales > Bacteroidaceae > Bacteroides_E. The sequence goes on from CAZOVL010000141.1 coordinate 3,101, forward strand.
AGATTGGCACAGAGACTACGCATTAATTGTATGAATATAAACAGTGCATTTTTAGAGCATTTTTTAGAACTTCAAGGGTATGTACCATTTGATAAATTAGTCGAACTTCTTCCTGCATACAATATTCCAAGCAAGTATAATCATTTTAAGAAACAGATTTTGGTATGGGCTTTAGATGATAACCATTCACTAAAAATTGCCATTCGGGAAAATTTCCCAATAGATGGTTTTTTTTCAGGTGATCAACTTACTGATAAGTTTAATAGCTTATGGCATGGGGCTTTAGGTTTTAATAATTTATCTAATAGACAGGCTATTCCAATGTTGAATTTATTTTGTGAGCTATCCGCACGAACTTCCACTACAATAAATCGAGATAGAATTAATGGCTACAAGATATTAAGCTACGATCCATTACATATTGATGATACACCAATAAGAAGATTACCTAACAATGAACCAATGATACGGCATCTACGATAATTTTATACAATATTCTCACACAAAAGAGAGTTCCTATCTATACTCCCCTGTTTTCAATCAGAGAGCAGGGGATTACTTTATACAGTACATTGTAATG
>CAZOVL010000142.1:0-3658 GCA_964583185.1 uncultured Bacteroides sp.
AAACACCTATTTAGTCGGTCCTAGACCGAAGGCCCCTCGGTCTAGGACTGAAGGGAGCTCGGTCTAGGACCGAGGAGGGTTCGGTCTAAGACCCCTCTGTATTCAATGTGGATGGGGTGTTTTTTACTCTAATAATGAAGGATAAATAAAAATAGGAAAGAGTACGGAAAAAGATTATAAAACGAGTTCTTGGAATAAGCGATTTAACGTTTCATTTAAATCAGTAGAGAAACCGGGATGAGGTCTGGATGTCTGTATGCACGAACTTTTAACAGCTGTGATCCATCGAAAACGTTCCGCAATATCCAAAGAAGCAATAGATCCACCGGAACTACTGTTACGACAGATTTTCTCAAAGGTTTTTAAACTGGTTTCAATAAACTCAAAATCAATTTCATCAGAAAACAGAGCTAATTTCTCTTTGTTGATGAAATATTTAATACCTATGAATTTCTTCCTTTTAGAAAAGAGTATAACCCCCACATTGATAAATTCTTCCCGTTCCACCTTAGGAAGAACACGAATCACTGCGTATTCATATAAGTGCCTCTCTTGCATTTTGAGCTTCTTTAATGAATAAATGTGAATGGTCTCTTCTGGTTTTCATAAACTGTTTGTAAACATTACGAATGTCAGTAATAGATAGGTCGTCGCTTGTCCAATTTAACCAGTCATCGGGCAAAGTATCTACCATTTCATCAATAGCATCATCGGTCAGTAATTTTTTGCAGGTGTTATCTACAAAATCCAATTCATAAGCATAAGGCAATAATACGTGGTCTTTGGCGTAAGGAAAAGGGCTGAGTGCAGCCTTTTCCCAGTTGTCCCAAGAGTGATGAAAGTAGAATGAAGCTCCGTGATCTATCAGCCAGAGTTCACGCTTAAAAATAAGCATATTCGTGTTTTTTACGGTACGATCAATGTTGGTAATGAAAGCATCCATCCATAAGATTTTGGATGCCGTTAAATTATCCACATCTGCTGAAATAGGATCAAAAGTATAGGCAGGAGAAAGGAAATGTAACCCCATATTCAGCCCCTGACTGGCTTGGAGCAAGTCTTGAATCTCTTCGTCTCCTTCTGTTCGTCCAAAAGCTTCATCCAGGTAGATAAAAACAATTTCCGGAATTTTTAGGCCTAACCTTTGAGCCACTAAACCACCTAAAAGTTCAGAAACCAAAGCTTTTGTTCCGTGCCCTGATCCTCTAAACTTAACTACATACTTATATCCATCGTCGGCTTCGGCCAATGCGGGTAATGAACCTCCCTCTCGTAAGGGGGTAATGTATCTGTAAACGTTGATTGTACGCAATTCCATAGAGCAATGATTCTGTTTAAGGTAAAGTTAATATAAATATCAAGAGTTAAAACGTTAGCTTTGGAATAAATAAACAAATCATAAAAAACCTGCTACTCACAATTTATGAGTAGCAGGTTTTTTATATCTCTTCGTTTAAGAAAGTTACTTATAAATAAATGTATTTAGTGAATGAGCTTCTAAAGTTACATTTAGTGATTTATTTCTTAGTTTTAAGTTTAATTCTTGCGATTGATCTTGAAAATTTCCGGCAATGATAATGTATTCACCTTGTACATTGCGATAGACAACAATCGGTTTTTTATTATCTCCAGCTTCTTTGTAAGCTAACAATTCCGATCCGGGAGTAATAAAGTGAGAGTAGTGTTTTACAGCATAATATTCCGGAGTATAAGTTGCCGTTCCTTTTTTAGAATCTACACGGATTAATGCATTTTGTTTCCATCCCCAGCCACTTACACCTGAATCAGCTAAAATAGCATTCCAAAAGGTATATTCTTCACAACCATTCGATAAATAATGATTCATTAGTCGGAAAGTGTGTTCTGCTGCACTCCAATCAAAACTACCCCATCCACATTCACTTTCCGTTTGAACATATTTGTATTGTGGGTATTTATCACGAATGGCCGGTAATATTTGACCACCTTCCCATTGAAAACCAACCCCTTCAATCACTAAAGGCATTCTAGGATCAGAGAGAATCTCATCAACCAAATCCAAACGATTTGTATTAAAAGTTCCCAAGTATAATTTTACATCAGGATGCTGATTTTTCAATGCAGGAGCTAAATATTCCACATTGAAACGGATGGTACCTTCGGGTGTCCAAGCACAACCCGGATAATTGGTATAACTGTAAGCTTCATTTTGGTACATAATCATATCGATGGGTATGCCTTCTTCTTTATATGATGTAATGAATTTACAGAAATAGTTTGCGTAAGATTCCAAATAACGTGGGTCTTGTATGAAATAATCATTAACAGCCAGTTGCTGAGGAAAAACCTTGTCATTCTTTTCTTTACTATCTTCAAATAGGATGATGTCTGATAAAGGAGACATTTCATTGTGTTCTTTACTACTTCTAACAGAATAGTAATGGTTCACTTTCATCCAGGAAGGAGGCGACCAAGGTGAAGCCCAAAAAGAGATATTGGAATTGTAGCTTTGTGCAAATTTAATGTAAGGAATCAACGTTTCCTTATCGCGGTTAATATTGAAATGTTTCAATTGAAAATCGCCGGCTACTTCATCACAACTATACCAGTCTCGAGCATAATCGTTGGCGTTCATAGAAAACCGTCCCATAGTAAACTTCAAATCTCCGTCCGGAGAATATAAGTTTTTCATAATCTCCTCTTGTTTTGTCTTAGGAAGCATATTCAAAGCATCCCATCCCAACTCATTAAAGCAAGTACCCCAGGCTTTAAAGGTTAATGGGTTCTCTGTTCCATCAAGAATTAAATCGGGATTCACCGGAGCTTTATTTTGTAGTTTTGTCTTTTTTTGTTGCCAATAATTGCCCTCCTGACTGCTAATCCACCGAATGTTTTGTGCTTGTAAACCAACAGATAGAATGAAGAAAGTAAATAGAAGAAAAGAGCGTGTTTTTTTCTTTTTCATAGTTCTCTTTATTTTAGTTTGAATTCAAATTTGACCTGTATTCAAAACTATAAGAATTTATTCGTTTTTAAGATCGATATTTGATAATTAAAGGACGTTATTTCTATTTCACTTAGAATGGTATGATTTCTAAAGAATTAAATTGTTTTTATTTGTTTAATTTAGGAGCAAGGAAGATTAATCCGCACTATTATATAATAATACAAATATGAGAGGCCTCTTAACGTTAACCCTGTTTTTACACATTGCCATCTGTTTATTTTCCCAATCTTATGCCATCGATAAGGCAAATATGGAAGATGGTTTATCAGATAATTTTGTTCTTTCTATTGCTGAAGATCATAAAGGATTTGTGTGGGTAGGCACAGAATGGGGATTGAATCGGTTTGATGGAGATTCTTTTCAAGTATTTAAATCGACTGATTCTTTAACAACAGAAACAATCAGTGATAATGGGATTAATCAACTATTAGTTGATTCTTTAGCAAATAGCTTGTGGATTGCAACTCAAAAAAAGGGACTAAGCCGTTTCGATTTTGCTACCGAACAATTCTATCACTATCCCACGGAAGGGGCATCTAATCAAAGCACACAGTCAGGAGGAATTACCGACCTTTGTTTGTCGAAAGATGGTAACTTATGGATTGCTACTTACAATAATGGTTTAAAGAAATTGGATAAAAAAGATAATTCCATTAGGAATATCGATTTGAG
>CAZOVL010000143.1:0-3637 GCA_964583185.1 uncultured Bacteroides sp.
TGTAAGGTTTGTCTGAACGTCTCACCAAACATGACATGTAAAGAATGTATCATATTTACATATGTTTGATTACAAAATCAATTTCTCGTTCAATCAAGTTCGCTATTTTTGAGTTTTCTCTTTGAAGTAATTCTTCTTTAGACATTAAAACTTGAGAATAGTTATTTAGATAATTTTGTTGTACAGTTACTTTCAATTCTTTAATAGAATCCAATCCTCTTGTTTTTTCCTGATCTTCAATATATTTTGTGAACTCTTTACGAATAGCAGATTTATTATTTCTAAATTGTTCAAAAGCTTCATCACGATATTGCGTATTTAAACTCACCCAATAATCAGATAATGCTTTTCCTTGTTCAAGACTCTTATAAAAATATCCGTTATCATTCTTTATTAATCCAAAAATTAAACCATATACCCATAATTCCAATGTATCGTCTTCTTGAGTTTGTGGTAAAATGCTATAGTTTTCTCTATCCATTCTTAGTCTAATATTTGCATCAAAGTGTGAATTGGTTCTTGTGTTGTCATATCTCTCTTTATAAGAGCCCAATGAGGCAATAGCATAAGCAGGAATTACTCCCATTTGTCTGTAAAATATAATCCGGTCATTCATACCAGTGGAAACATAATCAACAGGAGTATTTGTAGGCAACAGACTACTGAAAGAGTTTTTCTCTATTAATCGACTTTTGGTATTATCAGGTACACCAACATAAAATCCTTCGTACAATTGAGCAGGCGTATAACCTTGGTAGTTTTTTTGCAATAATGGCATTGATTTATTATAAGCCATTTGCATTAAATGTTGATATTTCTCCTCACTATAACTATCAATTACATTATCTACAGTTGTTGTATGCCATTTAATGGCACTAGGTAAACTTAAGGCATAAGACAAAAACTTCTTCATTACCTCTTGAGTACTAAGTTCTGTTAGGTTATATAGCTTCTTGTCTAGATTCAAACTAGCAAAGAAATCGGTTAGGTTTAGTTCTTTATCATCAACCATTACTTTTTTAGCAACATCTTCGGCTAAATCAATTTGGAAAGTCTTAGACACTTTACCCACTCTGTTCTGCGTGTCAATTAATAGTTTTGTTAATTGAGAATTAACATTAATAAGACTCTTCTTGATGTTGGTTATATGTGTAAGTTCATCTAAAAGGTAAATATTCAACGCATTATAAAAACGAAGAGCCTCTCTACGGCGGATTATTTCACGTTCTGTCAAAACTTCTTGCATAACAGCATTGACAATTTCTTCAATACATCCTTGTTTTTTTGAGGATTTATTAAAAACAAAAGTTTTTTTCTCCAATTCAATTAAATCATTGTTGGCAATCTCTACTATCTGTTTGATAGCTGGAAGTTTGTCTTTAAAAAGCTCATGTTCTTCTTCCATTTCACCTTTGAATAGATTGATTTGCTTTTGTATATTGATTATAATGTCTTCAGCCGTACTAATACCACATTCTTCATTGATATGCTTTTGTATTAATCTTTTCAGCTGATGTTTTACATTAGCTAATAAATCTTCTACAGTTGTACTCAAATCCTGATCTTTGGGTCTTATGGAGTTTTTATAGAATTCTATTTCTTGTGTTGGATTTGTTGTGTCATTAATATCAACAAGGTTAATCTTAGGTGCTAAAGGTAAAATAGCATCAATAACATCATCTCGACCATTGTTCTCTCTTATTCTTACTTCAGGTGAGTCTATCCAATTATTTACAATAGAATCAATATCCTGACAAGCATTCATTAAAATTTGGATGATTCTCTGTGAAGCTTTATATGCATAAATTTTAGCTAAATCTTGTCCTCTGAAAATAATTTCACAAGCCCCCATGCTAGCAACCCACGCTTTTTTATCTTCAATGTCCATCATTCCTTCTGCATAAAACTTCTCTATATTATCACTAACACTAGCTGCAGCAACCGATAGTTTGCCTGCCGAAATAACCAATGAAAGACTTATCATTTCTGATAATTGAGAATTTCGAGTATAAACATCATTATTCTCGTTCTTATTGTCAATGAGCATTACTGCATTAAACGGTCTTTCATTAACTTGAATAGTCTTATTTGTATAAGCAAAAGTTAAAGGATTGGAACTAGGAGTTAAATGCATCAGCCAGTCTAAATCAACTATTGATCCATATGCATTGGGTTTTACTCTTTGCATAGCTGGACCTGCGGGAATCATCGCTTCAAATACATCAGGAAGAACAGCATAACCGGTTAGTTTACAATTTGGTGCAATATGTCGGATGAGATAAGCCAAATCTATAAAAGTTCCGGCACCAGTTCCACCACAAAGTGAAAAGATAACATGAATTTCAACGTTATTTGCTAAAAGCTTATAATCCTTATTTGTTGAGATTTCAGCATCCCGAATTCTATTAAGCACTGAGGTTAGAGCTACCTCTACTTGTGGTTGACGTATAACGAAAGCTAAACGCCCATTAGTTCTTACCTGACCTGCTCCTATATGCATCGCAACTATGGCATTCTCATTTTCTTTAGGCATCCAGGAGAATTTTTCTTTTTGACGCAGGTAAATATCTTTAGCTTCATTACTTACAATAGAGCATTTTTCATTTTCCCCTAAACTTATTGGTCCATATTTTGAATCCAAACTTTTAGTATAAGCACCTCCATCAGTATCTATTCCCAAAAAACCTATCATTGGAGGAACATCTCCATTATAAGTCTCAGCAAACATTTTTTTTGTATGCAATAAAGCACTCATTCCTGTGCCTCCTAATCCAATATAGAGGCATCTTCTTAATTCTATAGCCATAGTATCTCTTGTTTAAAATATTATTAATTTTATTATATTACCATTTGAAGAATCTGTTAAAGTATAATCTTGTCCCTTTTGAAGTGCAAAAGTTGGAGGATCAATAAGATATCCTTTAGATTGACTCTTTATTGAGTTCTTGTTTTTAGGTATAAAAACACAAGGAGTACTCCAAATTTCATTTTGCACATAAATGATTTTTCCTGTAAAAAGTCGATTGAAAAATGCTTGGTTCTTTTTTTTGTTTGAAAAAACAATTTTTCTTGCTCCTTTTAACTTATGTGAACTGAATGCGGGCTCTCTTATATTAATAGCTCCAACTTTAAAGGTTGTGTAAAATGCTTTCTTAAGAAATACAATCCATATAATTAAGGCAGCCAAAATAATAGATAATATAATGGAAAGTAGAAAGGCCAACGGATTCCATACATTATTTTTTTTTGCTAACCATTCCAAAGTAACGGGCTTTTCAATTTCTGCAACCATTAAATCATTGACTCTGTCTAATCCTGCATTATCAAGCAATACTACAGCCCATTTATGTGTGCCTTTTTTTGCTGAATTGTTAAAAATAACCGTTATTTCCGCTTCCTTTTCTTGTCCGGAAACAGTGAAGATATTGTTTTTACAAAAATCTCCATTTTTATATAATGTAATATCTTTTGGATTAACAAACTCACCCTTTTCATTTTTCTCCAAAAGTCCGAATTTAATATTCTGAAGTACAGCAGCATCTTCATTAAAATCGAAATGGATTTTTTTAGTCATTTCTATAGGTTTATATTTTTTCCATAGAAAATCTGAATAATACTCTGTTTTTCCCCAGAATGT
>CAZOVL010000144.1:0-1445 GCA_964583185.1 uncultured Bacteroides sp.
CTCAACTTATCCACATTGATACGATCTCGATAGGTTTTTACAATTTTATCTACTTGAGCGTCGGTTAAGACATTCTGTGTCCCTTCTTTTTCAAACTCCTTGCTAGCATCAATAAACAACACATCGTCAGGAGAAGTACGGCATTTCTTCATCACCAAAATACAAGTCGGAATAGAGGTTCCATAGAACAGATTGGCAGGAAGTCCAATCACCGCATCCAGTACATTCATATCTTTAATGATGTATTTACGAATCACCCCCTCAGCCCCTCCACGGAACAGTACACCGTGTGGTAAAATACAAGCCATTGTGCCATTTTCTGCTAATTGATAGAGCATATGCTGTACAAAAGCATAGTCGGCAGCACTCTTTGGAGCCAAACGCCCGTAGCGACTGAAGCGATCATCTTGAGCATTCAACGGATTATCAGTCCCTTTCCATTTAGCCGAAAAAGGAGGATTAGCTACAATAACTTCAAACTGTTGGTCTTTGTGCATTGGATTTTCAAGGGTATCGTCTTGTTTCAAATTAAAGTCGCTATAATGTACCCCATGTAAAATCATATTCATACGAGCCAAGTTATAGGTAGTACGATTCATTTCCTGTCCACAGTACTCTGAAACCTCCACCTCTTTACCTACACGTAAAAGCAGCGAGCCCGATCCACAGGTCGGGTCATAGACATTTAGCACTCGGTTTTTACCCGTTGTTACCAACTTAGCCAATACTTTGGATACCTGTTGCGGCGTATAGAATTCACCTGCTTTTTTCCCTGCTCCCGATGCAAATTTCCCAATCAAATATTCGTAAGCATCTCCCAGCACATCCGAATCGCTGTTTGATAATTCAAAATCAATCGCTTCCAGATGCGTTAATACACGTACAATAATTTCATTCCGTGCCTCAGTAGTCCGTCCAAGCTTTGTGGAGTTCAAATCAAGATCTTCAAACAGATTTATAAAATCGTCTTCACTCTCAGTCCCCATCGTGCTGTTTTGAATATCGTTTAAGATGCGTTGCAAATCGTCCAGAATGAAATTGCTTTGTCCCTCTCTGTCGCTATTACCTCGTTTAGCAAGATTACTAAACAGATCTTCCGGAGGCAAAAAGTAACCCAGTTTCTCAAGCGATTCATCACGGATGGCATCAATGCTTTCCTTGTCGGTAACCAAACGATAATCTTTCACCTCTTCTTCAATCAACAATTCCTCGTTGACATATAAATATTGTTTTTCTGATAAGTATTTAAAGAATATGAAACCTAATATGTAATCGCGAAACTCATCGGCATCCATCTTGCCTCGTAAGGTATTCGCAATATTCCAAAGTTGTTGTTCCAATTGTTTTTTCTGATCTTCAGACATAAGTTATGTATTACTTTTTTATTAACCAATCAAATATACAAATACATATTAGTAGAAACCCATAGAAAAGGCAATAAAAAA
>CAZOVL010000144.1:1545-3614 GCA_964583185.1 uncultured Bacteroides sp.
TACCTCTATTTTTCATTGCCTATGTACCTAATGTGTAAAACATAATTTCGGTGTCTTTTCACTAAAGAATAGAAAACCATAAAAAAAGAAAACTCATTTTCTTCCTTACTTCTAACCGTATAGATTCAACTTACATACACCTACTGAAGTACAGTTAAGTTTCCTTATTATATTATTACGAATTTAATCCTTTTAATTCAAGGGTTGACTTGGCCCAGAGTTTATAAAAAATGAACAAAATAAAATATCATTTCAGTTATAATGAAAACAACTCAATTATTGATATAGCAGATGTAACACCTGCATACCGGAAAGAACATCAATTTTACTGCATTTCTTGTGGGAAAGAAATTATAGCTAAACTAGGACATACAAAAGCTCATCATTTTTCACACAAAGCAGAGAATCAATCTTGTAGTTCTGAAAGCTATCTTCATGAACTTACAAAGCATCTATTAAAAAGAAAGTTTGACACATCCAATTCTTTTAATATTGAATTCAATCGCGAAGTGTATTGTAAAGAAAAGAATACTTGTCCCTTTTTCTCTTCAAAGGTGTGTTATGAAAAAACTCTTGAAACTTTTAATCTTAAAGATTTTTTTAATACCTGCAATGAAGAAGAAAGCATTCAAAAGTATCGAGCAGATCTTCTACTTAGTAATAGCTCAAAAGATGATAGGCCCCCTATTCTTCTGGAAGTAAAAGTTTCTCACGAATGTACACTTGAAAAAATAAAATCCGGATTGAAAATAATTGAAATCACCATTCACTCCGAGCAAGATATAAGAAAGTTAGTAAAAAATAATATAACCGAAGGAAAGACTGTTAAGTTCTATAGGTTTAGACGCCGGTCTACCAAACCCATAATGCTTTATAAAAAAACACTTTCTCGATTTATTCTCTTTAATAATAGTCTAGCTTATGCAACACAATTTGAAGAATCGCCTAATTGTGAAGACATTCACAAAAAAAGAAACATTAATTCCTTATTGGAACTAAATATAGATATAGATTATTTTGGTAACTCAACAATCTATGAATATGGTCTTGTTAAAGCCTTATCCTTGGGCTACAAAGTAAAAAACTGTCACTTATGTAAATATATGCATGCAATTTATTTAAGAAGACATCCGTTGTTCTGTTGTATGAGTAAAAACTATGGAACACCTCAACATCCCAAGCAAAACCAGGCAGAAAGATGCAAATACTATGTTCCAAATAAAAAGTTAATAAAAGAGGTCAATAAAGCTCTAAAATCCACTAAAATCTCAGAGGTTTAAACAATTAAAAATTCAAGAACAAGGGAAAACAGTAATTTGTACCACATCAAGGATACAGATTTCCTTTTTGAGACGTCTTACTTCATTGGTGTAGATTGGATTACAGAAGATTAATTATCTGTTGATGTACAGCCCGGGTTAAATGAGAAAGAGGTTCAAATAAACTATTTTCCATGCTTTTTGAAGCCTTACAAGAGCCGGAAAATTTTAAATATCTAGATGGTTTATTAGAGATTGATTTTAAAAATCTCATATTGAGATTGAGTAAGATCAGGATATTCTATCTCCTTTCTTATTCATTTAATTTATTCAAACACTTAGGAATATCGTTCGTAAAGGATTAAAGCAATCCTATTATAGAGTGACAAAAAACTTAGAAGTAAAAGGTAAAATATTACTCAATAGAACTTTAAAAGAGAATCTGTTAAAGAACAGATTGACCTCACACACTTGTCAATACGAGGAGTTTGAAATTAATAATGAAGAAAACAAAATTTTAGAACTGGTCATCAAATGCAGCAGATGAATCTCTTTATGCTAAGATTGAACAGCTTCTAAAGAGGTTACCAAGCTAAAACTCTTTTTTTTAGGAGATCTAAGAGATCTAACATAGGGATATAATTCTTTCCAAATATTGGTGTCTCTCAATAAGGGAAACAACAAGAGATTTATCAATAAAAAAAGCGTTGATACTGTGCAATATCAACGCTTTTGAATTAATTTAGATTAACTTTCAGTGGAGCTGGAGAGATTCGAACTCTCGTCCAAACGAGGAAACCATAAGCTTTC
>CAZOVL010000145.1:0-3598 GCA_964583185.1 uncultured Bacteroides sp.
CAGAAGGATGAGCATATCCTCCTTGATAAAATCCTTTTCCTTGTTTGAAATCACTGTTGCTAACAGCACCATCACTTCGATCATAACTACCACTTATGATGTGAGAAAATTTCGAAGTATTATGAGAAATATCGGCACCTACTCCAAACGTACCGTATTGACCTCCTTTAAGAACTAAAGAGGCTCCATTATTTTTTGAATCTTTGGTTATGATATTGATTGCACCAGAAAAGGCTGAAGTTCCAAATATGCGAGCGGCCGGGCCTTGTAATATTTCAACACGTTCAATCTGGTCAACGGAGACCGGGAGATCCATAGATAGATGTCCTGTTTGTGGGTTACTGATGTTAACCCCATTGAGAAGAAGAGTCAGTTGATCGAATGTACCACCTCGAATGGAAAGGTCAGTTTGGATGCCAAAAGCACCACGTTGTCTAACATCTACAGAAGCTATAAATTTCAACAAATCATTTACACTTTGGGCTCCTAGTTGCTGAATCTCTTCCTGTGAAAGAATAAGGACTTGTTTGGCTATCTCCTTCAGGGTCAAAGGGACTCGTGAACCTGTAACCTCCACCTCATCCAAAGCATAACTCTTCACTTGCTCTTTTAATCGATTCTGTGCAGAGAGCAGATTAACATTAGCAAAGGTTAGAGTAACAGTAGTTAAAACTCCAATAATTACCTCTTTCTTTAAGCTTGAAAAGATAGCATAAGCGGCACGAGAGAATCGCTTCCAACGTACATTTTTCAACAAAAACAAATTTTGTTTCTTCATAAAAAATAATTTAATGGGGATGACTCCCCGATGAATAATAAACTAGCTAGCCGTAACATCACAAAATGGTGTTTGACTATGCAAGCTGACAAAGGTAATTATTCTTTATTCCGAGAACAAAACAAATTGATTATAGAAAAACAGCAAAGAGATATACTGTGAGAAAAAGAAAAAACAAATCATGCCTTAGGCAAATTGAAGAATAACTCCAATCCACCCTCTTTACGATGCTTGGCTATAATATTTCCTTGGTGAAAAAGTATGGCATTTCTAACAATGGAAAGTCCCAACCCCGTCCCTCCTGACTCTCTTGTTCGTCCTTCCGATACCCGGTAAAAACGTTCAAAAAGTCGATTTAGATTGGCTTCCGATGGCAAACCCACTCCATCATCAGAAAAAGAGAAATAATAAAAATTATCGTTCTGTGCATAGAGATGAACACGCACATTAATATGATCTCCACCGTAGCGTATGGAGTTCTCCAAGAGGTTTCTAAAAATGGCATACAATAAGCTATAGTTTCCTTTGACAAGGATATATTTAGAAAAAGACCAAGTAAAATTAATGTGATGCTTCTTGAGTTCACTTTCAAAATCCAACGTTAAGTCTTCCAATACCTCAATGAGACTAATGGGTTCTTTGGAAAAGGTTTGTGAGGCATTCTCCAATTTAGTAATAAGTCCCATATCTTGAATTAATTCCGACAGTGTTAAAGTCTGATTATAGGCTCGCTGAAGAAAGTAGCGTCTTTTTTCCTCAGGTGGGTTTTGTTCCAATACAGTTTCCAGATAGCCACGGATACTGGTTACCGGGGTACGCAACTCGTGAGCAATATTTCCTGTCATCTCGTGTTTTAACTGTTGTATTTTCTCCTGACCGGTAATTTCATTAATCACCAATTCAAACTCTCCGGAAGTAAAGACATTCACTCTAACTTCAAACCATCGGCCTTGTTTCTCTATTTTTGTACTAAAGAAAGTATTTCCCTCTTCTTTACTATTCAAAAAAGCAGTAACATCTGCAAATAAGGGATTAGAGAACAAGGTCTTGACTCCGGCCTCATCAATCAAAACGTTCAAATATTGAACAAATAATCCATTCATAAACTCCACTTCTCGTGTAGGAGTGTAGAAGCATAATCCCTCCTGAGAACTTTGAATATGTTGCAATAGTTTTTCTCGTTCAAGGGCTGCTCTTTGTTTGGATTGCTCCAACTGCTTATAACTATTGGCTATCCGTGTACCTATTTCGCCTAGTTCATCGGAAGGAAAATCGGTTGGTACAAAAGTAACCTGCCCCGCTTCAACGGCCTGAGAAAACTTACGCAATCGTTGAATGGATGCGTTGAACCGATTTGAAGCATAGTAAACAAGAAATAGAATGGCAATAAATAGAAACCCTACATAATAGAAGAACACCTTATCGGTTTGCATCAGGTTTTTAATATCGGTATCGTAAGGAAGAGCCAGACGAATGTAATATTGAGGGTAGCTCTTAGCAAAATAAAAATACATCTGATGATTGGTGTCCGATGTTCTGATTTCACGTCCCGTACCTTCTCCGGCTGACTGTTGTATCTCCGGTCGCTTAATGTGATTAATCAATTGATCTTCTTTTAGCACATTGTCGTACAGAACTTCACCTTCACGATTAATAAAGGTAATGCGAATGGCATCGGGCAATAACAGATTTATACTATCCAAAAACAAACTTACCTCACCACCTTCTGAACGAAGTAATAACCCTTTATTGATTAAGTCGGCATATCCTTCTAATTTATTTTCCAAAAAACGGGAGCGTTCTTTTCTCTCGCGAGACTGCTCAAAAAAAACAACCCCTCCTGCAAAAAGAAGCAGAATGAAAAAGAAGATGAAGAATAGTCTGTTTTTATAATTCCATTTCATATCCTTTGGGATTGAACTGATAGCCATACCCTGTTTTACTATATATAAACGTTCCGTAGGTTCCTAACTTTTTTCGTAAGCGTGTGATGTGAACATCCACCGTTCGCGATGTAATATAAGGTGTATCTTGCCAAACCACAGCAATTATATCGTCCCTACTGTACACTCGGTAAGGATTGGAAGCCAATAAAACAAATAGTTCAAACTCTGTTTTGGTTAAAGATAGCACATTCTCTTTTATAAGTACTTCTTTCGCATTTAAATCAATGGATAAGTCTCCGAACTTCATTTGCGAAGAGGTAGTTTCATTTTTCTTAAAACTTATTCGTTTCAACACGGCATTAACTCGTGCAATCACCTCTTTAATAGAAAAGGGCTTGGCTATATAATCATCAGCTCCCACAGAGAAAGCAGTCAGCATATCGTTTTCCGTATCTTTTGCTGTCAGAAAAATAATGGGCACACTATTTTTATCTTTTCGTAAGCGTTCAGCCAACTGATATCCTGACATTCCTTCCATCATCACATCCAACAAAATAAGCGAAACTGCCGGATCTAATTTTCTCAATGCTTCTTCCGCAGAATGTGCAAGAGTTACATTCCAACCTTCATTTTCAAGATTAAAAGCCAAAATTTCACTGATATCCTTGTCATCATCAACAACTAAAATCTGCACCTCTTCCATTTAATTTACTTATTTTTTTAAATACAATAAAAAACAATTACTTCTTAGGCTCTTCAGTTTTACTTTTACCATTCGAATCTAAAGGTACTGTTTTCCCTCCGTGTTTTAACACTTTTGCATCTACATAGAAAACAATTTCCTCTACAATGTTACTGCAATGATCTCCAATTCGTTCTAATTTACGAATTAGTAATAAGGTTTTCAAACCACAGGCAATTTGATTGGGATGAT
>CAZOVL010000146.1:0-3493 GCA_964583185.1 uncultured Bacteroides sp.
ATTACTATTACTTCTGCTGCTACTACAACGAGCTGGAATTATAATGACGAATTATTTAAAATAAATATTATTGATACTCCCGGACACGTGGACTTTACAGCTGAAGTAGAGCGTTCACTACGTGTTCTTGATGGTGCTGTTGCTACCTATTGTGCCGTTGGTGGTGTTGAGCCACAATCGGAAACAGTTTGGCGTCAAGCTGACAAGTATCATGTTCCACGTATTGGTTACGTTAATAAAATGGACCGTTCTGGAGCTAACTTCTACGATGTGGTTCGTCAGATGAAAGATGTACTAGGTGCTAATCCTTGTGCTATAGTTATTCCTATTGGTGAAGAGGAGTCTTTCAAAGGAGTAGTTGATCTTATCAAAATGAAGGCTATTTTATGGCACGATGAAACGATGGGAGCAGACTATGATGTTGAAGAAATCCCTGCTGACCTTATGGATGAGGCTCAGGAGTGGAGAGACAAAATGCTTGAGCAAGTTGCAGAACTAGATGAAACTGTAATGGAGAAGTATTTTGAAGATCCTTCAACTATTACAGAAGAAGATTTAATGAAAGCTATTCGCAAAGGAACGATTGAAATGAAAGTTGTTCCTATGTTATGTGGTTCTTCATTCAAAAATAAAGGGGTTCAAACTTTATTAGACTATGTTTGTGCATTCTTACCTTCTCCAGTTGATACTGAGAATGTAGTTGGAATTAATCCGGATACAGGAGAAGAAGAAGATAGAAAACCTTCTGAAGATGATAAAACTTCTGCATTAGTATTTAAGATTGCAACAGACCCTTATGTAGGACGTCTAACTTTCTTGCGTGTATATTCTGGAAAAATTGAAAAAGGTTCATACATATATAATGTACGCTCCGATAAAAAAGAACGTGTATCACGTTTATTCCAAATGCACTCAAACAAACAAAATCCTGTAGATGTAATTGCTGCTGGTGATATAGGTGCTGGAGTTGGATTTAAAGACGTACGTACAGGAGATACTCTTTGTGATGAAGATGCTCCAATTATATTGGAATCTATGGACTTCCCGGATCCTGTAATTGGTATTGCTGTAGAGCCTAAAACACAAAAAGATTTAGATAGACTTTCTGCCGGATTAGCAAAATTAGCAGAAGAAGATCCAACCTTTACTGTGAAAACAAATGAAGATACAGGTCAAACTGTGATTTCAGGTATGGGTGAGTTACACTTGGATATTATTATTGACCGTTTAAGACGTGAATTTAAGGTTGAGTGTAATCAAGGTCGTCCTCAAGTTAACTATAAAGAGGCTATAACCAAAGAAGTTGAGTTAAGAGAGGTTTACAAGAAACAATCAGGTGGACGTGGTAAGTTTGCTGATATTATGGTGAAAGTAGGTCCTGTTGACAAAGATTTCGTTGAAGGTGGTCTTCAGTTCGTTGACGAAATTAAAGGAGGTAACATTCCTAAAGAATTTATTCCTTCTGTTGCTAAAGGATTTAAATCTGCAATGGAGAATGGTGTATTAGCCGGTTATCCTTTAGATTCATTAAAGGTAACATTGATTGATGGATCATTCCACTCTGTAGACTCGGATCAATTATCTTTTGAGATTTGTGCTATGCAGGCATATAAAAATGCTTGTGTTAAGGCCGGTCCTGTTTTAATGGAGCCTATAATGAAACTAGAGGTTGTTACTCCAGAAGAAAATATGGGTGATGTTATTGGTGACTTGAACAAACGTCGTGGACAAGTTGAAGGTATGGAATCTAGCCGTTCAGGTGCTAGAATTGTAAAAGCCTTAGTTCCGCTATCTGAAATGTTTGGTTATGTAACAGCTTTACGTACGATTACATCGGGTAGAGCAACATCTTCAATGGTTTACTCTCATCATGAACAAGTTTCTGCTTCAATTACAGAAAAAATTCTTGAGGATTTAGGAGTAAAATCCATTTAATAAAAAACAAAAATGAAAAACAATCATAGATTAGCGAATGACTCTTAATCTATGATGTTTTTCTACTATTTAATATTAATTATATAAAACAAAATGAGTCAAAAAATTAGAATCAAATTAAAATCTTACGATCACAACTTGGTTGACAAATCAGCTGAGAAGATTGTAAAAACAGTAAAGGCTACCGGTGCGATTGTTAGTGGTCCAATTCCATTGCCAACTCACAAACGTATCTTTACAGTTAATCGTTCAACTTTTGTTAATAAAAAGTCAAGAGAGCAATTTCAACTTTCTTCATTTAAGAGATTGATTGATATTTACAGCTCAACAGCTAAAACTGTAGATTCTTTAATGAAGTTAGAGTTACCAAGTGGTGTTGAAGTTGAGATTAAAGTTTGATAATTAAAAATTAGAGAAATGCCAGGATTAATTGGAAAAAAAATCGGAATGACATCCGTTTTCAGTGCCAATGGTAAAAGTGTACCATGCACTGTCATCGAAGTAGGTCCTTGTGTTGTTACTCAAGTTAAGACTAATGAAGTAGATGGTTATGAAGCTATTCAATTAGGTTTTAAAGACCAAAAAGAAAAGCATACATCTAACCCTTTAATGGGACACTTTAAAAGAGCAGGAGTAACTCCCAAGAGACACTTGGCCGAGTTCAAAGGTTTTGAAGGTGATTTGAAACTAGGAGACACACTTACCGTAGAGTTATTTGAAGGCAGTTTATTTGTCGACGTGGTTGGAACTTCTAAGGGTAAAGGTTTTCAAGGTGTAGTTAAACGTCATGGTTTTGGAGGAGTAGGTGAGTCTACTCACGGTCAACATGGACCTCGTAGACCAGGGTCTATTGGTGCTGCTTCTTATCCAGCTAAAGTTATTAAAGGCTTGAAAATGGGTGGACAAATGGGCGGTAACAGAGTAACTGTTCAAAACTTAGAGGTATTAAAAGTAATTGCGGATCATAATCTTTTATTATTAAAAGGTTCTGTCCCAGGTTGTAAAGGTTCAATCGTAATAATTGAGAAATAATGGAAGTTAACGTATATAACATAAAAGGTGAAGACACCGGAAGAAAGGTTACGTTAAACGAATCTATCTTCGGCATTGAGCCTAATGATCACGCCATTTATTTGGATGTGAAACAACATATGGCTAACAAACGTCAAGGTACTCACAAGACTAAAGAGAGAAACGAAATCAATGCAACAGGACGTAAATTTATGCGTCAAAAAGGTACTGGTTCAGCTCGTAGAGGTGATTTGAAGTCTCCTGTTCTTGTTGGAGGAGGACGTGCATTTGGGCCACAGCCTAGAGATTATGGGTTCAAGCTGAATAAAAAAGTGAAAGCTCTTGCGAGAAAATCTGCACTTTCATATAAAGCATTGAACAACGCGATTATTGTGGTTGAGGATTTTGAGTTTGAAACACCAAAGACTAAGGATTTTGCTGAAACTGTAAAAAACCTTAAAGTATCTGATAAAAAGTTACTTATGGTTTTCTCGGAAGTAAATAAAAATGTATATTTGTCGGCTCGCAACATTAAACAAGCTAATAT
>CAZOVL010000147.1:0-3408 GCA_964583185.1 uncultured Bacteroides sp.
TACAAAGATAATACCTTTAATACATCCCTTCCAAATATTTTAAGGCCTTTTTTAAATGTTTTTCTTTATCTTTTTTACGACTGCTCTACAGGGGCGGCAGGTGAGGTATCGGCAGGTTCGGGGCTGAGCTCCCGCCCCTTCACGACCTAACGACTTCAGACCATAGAGGAAGGGTATTATTTAAAGAGAGGAAAGAATTAAACTCTTAGTTTATTTCTTTTTATACTGAGGAGGCATCATAATTTCAGAACCATCTCGTTGAGCCATGAAATGAGCCGAAAGCAATTCTATTCCTGCCTCGTTAAACTTATCAATTATACACTCATTCAAATTCGATTGAACTCTTGCTAAAGTTTTAATATCTTTAGTATAAGCATTCAGTTGGTATAAACAGTAAAAGTCTTCCAATCTTGGAATCAGAACAAATGCTTTAGGATGTGTCAACACTCCTTTAGCCCCAGCTGCGGCCTCTAACAATAAATCTCTTACTTCTTGTTTATCTATTTCGTAACCCACACTAAGTTCAACCGTCACCAAAATAGCTTGCTTTTCAATAGACATTGTATAATTAATAGTCTGAGCTGACATCACTGTTGAGTTAGGCACTGCAACAATTTCATTCTGACGAGTTCGTATCCTTGTTATAAAAGGAGTTTTTTCAATAACCATCCCAACTACATCATTCATTTTTATCTGATCGCCTATACGGAAAGAACGCATATAGGTTAAAACCATTCCCGCCATCAAGTTTCCAATAACCGTAGTAGAACCAAGAGAGATAATCAAACCCACAAACACAGATACTCCTTGGAATACTCCTGAATCAGAATCGGGCAATAATGGCCAAATCATAATAAACATAAATGAATACAGCAAAAATCGCAGAATATAGTAGGTAGGGTAAGCCCAATCGGCATAAAAACCGGAGATTTGTAGATTCCCAACAGCTATCTCATTCGTTACATATTTAACGCCCCTAACAAGGTATTTAAAACAGAAGTAGATTATAATTATTTTCACCAACTTAGGGAAATAACCACCAATCATACCTAAGATCTCTTTTACCGGATGCCATACATAGGAAAACAAGGTATAGGCAACACCTTTAGTTTCAGGAAAAATATAGAACAGTATAGATATACAGATAAAAAAAAGAATTGCAATAATAAACAAACGAATCACTCCGACAAAGAAGAAAGCAACCCGTGCCTGCTTAGATACATTTAAGAATTCATAGTTCTTAATAGATATAGGCTTGAGCTTATGATGCATCAACCAGAAAATCTGTTTACGAATGCGTTTAAATAGTTTATTAACAAAGAAAATGGAGAGACCAAACAATGCAATGACAAAAATCGATAATAGAATACTTTTAAGTTTCATCATCAACCCATATTCAGAATGGAGCTCTTTAACCTTATTATAGATAAGAGGTAAATACATCTCTGCAAGTTCTTGACGACTTACATTCTGCCACAAACCATCCTGATCGGTTAGTGTAATAATCACTTGGTCACCACACATTATGTCGGTAGCATATTCACTATCGTAAATGTAAAGACTATCGGGATTTAAGGTCAATCTTCTACCCAAGGTCATAATTACCTCGTGAGCTCTACCAACTCTATCGTGAGGGGTAACTCCACCTCGTTTGGTGTATAAAGAAAATAAAGTATCCTCTTCAACTACTAATGGTACACCTTGTGTATGATGCCTTAAAGAATCTATTTGGGCTTTTTTTCTAGCTTTAAGAATTGAATCTTCTTCATGTGATTGTCTTCTTCCCTCGCTATATTCATTATGAATCAGAATTTCATTTAACTTCAACTCTTGAATCTGCAATTTCAAGTCTTCTATCAATAAAGAGTCTTTCTTATTTTTATCTAAGGAATCACCCAAAAGGGATAAGGTATCTACAACGCCTTGCTGCAAAAGATTTCCATCACTGTTTTGACCAAATAAAGAAACTCCACAAACCAAAAAGGCTAACAAAAAGCCAACAACGATTTTATTCATACATTAAAACTATTCTTAAAACACTTCTTTTCACTAACTAGCAAACTTTTAAGCTTGCCTTAAATTCACTTTATTTCAAATTTCACTTCTTGCTTTAATCTTCTGTAAACAGATGCCCATCAAACCAATAGGGAAATCATAAAGAATGTAAAAGTATATATTATTTGTATATATTAACCATCTGCTTTATTAATTAACAATTCAAACTCGTTCTAAAAGAAATATATTTTTGCTCTTGAAATATTTTCACATAGAAAAACCCACTGAAATGAAATCATTTAATTGAATGGCAAACAATAAGTGAAACTAAGAAACAACAAAAAGAAAGACCATAAGTCTTTAGTTGTTTCTCCACAAATCCAAAAAAAGTACCTATCTTGTTTTATGTTTGTGATTATAGAGAAAACCTATGTCAAAAGGAGAACTTAAATATTTATCTTTCAGTCCAAGAGATGAGGAGTGGGGCATTGTAACCACATCCATCGGTTATCAATTTATTGAGCCTAATGGAGAATATCCTTTAATTGGACACCCGCAAAGTTATAACTTCAACACAAATGGAAGAAAGCTTAACGAATACCAATTGGTATATATCATCAAGGGAAAAGGCTCCTTTATATCCAACTCACTGAAACAACAACCCATCAATGCAGGGACTATGATTCTTCTTTTCCCTGGAGAGTGGCACAACTACAGTCCAATGAAAAAAACCGGATGGCATGAATATTGGGTAGGCTTTCGAGGTAAGAATATAGATAACAGAGTAAAAAAAGAGTTTCTATCAAAGAAGAATCCTTTATTTCACATTGGAATTAATGCAGATATAATAGAAACTTATAAAAAGATTCTCCGTTTAGTAAAAGAAGACAAACAAGGATATCAACAAATGGCCTCTAGCATGGTGCTACACCTATTAGGAGAGGTTTATTATAGAGGCATAAACTTTACTCTGGAAGAAGACACCCAAACTGCGAACAAAATAAACGAAGCAAAACTCATCTTTAAAGAGAACTTAGGGAACGCTATTACTGCTCAAGAAGTAGCTCAAACAATAAACGTCAGCTATTCGTGGTTCCGTCAAATGTTCAAGAAGCACACTGGGGTATCTCCTATGCAATACTACCTACAACAAAAACATCTACTTGGCAAAGAGTTACTCAGCACCACCAATAAATCAATCTCTGAAGTGGCCTACCAACTAAACTACGAAAACGTAAGTCAGTTCTCAAGCTTTTTTAAAGAAAGAGAGGGAGTATCACCAACAGATTTTAGAAAATCTTTTAGCTAACCCCCTCTCCATTTACCAACTAATACACTACATCTTTATTTTGGCAAATTAAAAGCTTCTTTCATTTCTAGCATCTGATCATCGGTCATACCTTCAGGAGTGAA
>CAZOVL010000148.1:0-3382 GCA_964583185.1 uncultured Bacteroides sp.
AACTACAAAACATAAAAAAGGAGTATTTCTAAAATACTCCTATGTGTTCTCTCAAAGTGATTTAACGAGAAACCCCTTTGACACCTTTTATTCCTTCAATTTTTTTAATTAGCAAATTCAATTTGCTCTTATCACTAATCATAATTGTTAAGGTACCCGAGAATAAGCCATCGTTGGAATCAATACGAATGGAACGTAGTGAGGTGTCTTTTTCCTTGGATAACAGAGATGTGATGTTTGTTACAATGCCAATATCATCGTGTCCAACCACACGAAGCGTGATGGGGTAGTTCTTTCCTTCCGACTTTCCCGCCCAACGGGCTTTTACAAAACGATATCCAAACCGTTCTCGCATATGACTGGCATTAGGACAATCCATTCGATGAATCTTCACTCCACCGGTAACCGTAACAAAACCAAAAATTTTATCACCATAGATAGGATTACAGCACTTAGCCAAACTGTAATCCAATCCTTTAAGCTCTTTATCAATCACTAACTCGTCTTCATTAGGGTTTTTTGTACCCAATTGTTGTTGCAAGTTGTAATCTTCTGCACTGCGATAGGCAAGCTCGGTATGTGGATCGTTTTCTTTTTTTAGAGCCTCAGAATATTGGTCAATGAAATCGTTTATCTCAATGCTATTATCTGCTATTTTTTGATAGAACTTACTACTGTCCTTGAATCCCAATTTCTTGATTAAACGATACAATACCGTTTCGTCCAACTCTATCTTTCTGTTTTTAAGCTTTCTGTCGAGGGTTTCTTTTGCAATATTGTATTGTTTGCTTTCAATCTCTTTTAAGGCTTGTCTAATTTTGGAACGAGCTTTGGATGTAGTAATAATATTAAGCCAGTCCAGTTTAGGCGTTTGTGTACTCGAGGTTAATATTTCCACCTGATCTCCACTTTTAAGTTCTTGTTTTAGCTGAGCATGTTTTCCATTTACACGTCCTCCAACACATTGTGAACCTACGTTGGTGTGAATCTGAAAAGCAAAATCCAACACCGTTGATCCTTTCCGTAGTTTGAACAGATCTCCTTTAGGAGTGAAAACAAAAACTTCGTCTTCGTATAAATCCATTTTAAACTGATCCATCACTTCCAGGGAATCGCCTTCTTTGTCAAGCGCCTCACGCACCGAGTTGAGCCAGTCGTCCAATCCCGTTTCTCCCTTCAGCCCTTTGTAACGCCAGTGTGCTGCCAACCCACGTTCTGCAATGGCATCCATTCGTTCGGTGCGAATTTGCACTTCTACCCAACGTCCATCAGGCCCCATAACGGTGATGTGTAACGATTCATACCCGTTGCTTTTAGGTATGGATAGCCAGTCTCTTAATCGGTTGGGATTGGGTTGATACATATCCGTAACAATGGAATATACCTGCCAACACTCTTGTTTCTCTTTATCCGGTTCCGAATCTAAAATAATACGAATGGCAAAAAGATCGTATATATTTTCAAATGGAGTTTTCTGTCGCTTTATTTTGTTCCAAATAGAGTGAATGGATTTAGTTCGCCCTTTGATTTCGAATTTTAACCCCGCTTGGTTTAACTTTTCTTTGATGGGGGAAATAAAAGCAGCAATGTATTTATCTCGTGATGACTTGGTTTGTTTAAGTTTATCTCTAATGTCATAATACGTTTCAGCATCTAAGTATTTTAAAGATAAATCTTCCAACTCGGATTTTAGAGTATATAAACCCAGCTTATGAGCCAAAGGAGCATAGAGGTAGGCCGATTCTTGTGCCACTTGTATGCGGTCTTCCAAATGAGGGGTGTCTCGAATGTTACGCATAATGTTTACCCTGTCAGCAATCATAATTAAAATGACACGCATATCTTCAGCAAAAGAGATGAGCAGATTACGGAAGTTTTCCGATTCTACAGCCGCACTCTTCTTATAAATCTCATTGGTCTTCACCAAACCCTTAATGATGCTAGCCACCTCATCTCCATAGCATTTAACTACTTCGGTCATACTTATCAAACCCGATTTAACCACCTCATTTAGTAGTATGCCGATAAGTATATTTCCTTTCATTCCTATTTCATTGGAAACAATAAGTGCTGTTTTCAAATCGCGAATCACAGGATTCATATCAAAATTATTGCGAGTCAAATGATTGGAAGTTACAGCCTGTCTTAAGTGTTGCTTTAGCTGCATAAGGGTATCTGCTGAGATGCCCTCGTTGGAGTATAGAAACTTTCTATAGAGTGAAAGTAACTCTTTTGTTTCATCCGGTGTAAAAAATAAAAGTTCCTGCATAATAGGGTGTACTTAAGATTTGAATCACGTTAGGTAAAAATAATCCTTTTTGTATGGATGAAACAACATTGCCTGCATTTTATTTTCTTTTTAAAGATAAAAACAACTTTTGTGCATTTAATTTAGTCTCTAAAGTGTGAGAGTCCCCCCTTGATTGCCTATCTTTGCAAGGATTTTTCAAGGAATTCAGATTTTTACGTGATGAAGAAAGTTGTAATAGATAAAAAATATAAAGCGAATAGTTCTCTTGTTTCATTTTTAACTGACCTGCCCACACTTTTTGTGGAAGAGGGGGAGATGCTACATAATGAACGAAATATTATAAAAGAGTTTACTATTGATGATATTAACTTTGTTGTAAAAGGATATAAGCGTCCTTTATTTATTCAACGGGTAGTCTATTCCTTTTTTAGAAAAACAAAAGCTAAGCGGGCATACAATAATGCAAAGAAAATAAGAAGTAGAGGAGTGGATACCCCTCGTGAAATGGCATTTATTGAGGTTTGGAAAGGAGGACTATTTGCAGATGGTTATTTAGCTACAGAGAAGAATAGTAATCCTGATATTGCAGGTTTATTAATTAATAAAGGTGAGGATTTCTGTAAAGAGTTGGCCGAGGCTTTTGCTTGTTTTGTAGTTGAATTGCACTTAAAAGGTATTTTACATCACGACTTAAATTCCACAAATGTACTTTTTACCAAAGAGAACGGACACTATCATTTTTCTTTAATTGATATTAATCGTATGAAGGTCTTACCCAAAGGGAGTGTACCCTCTAAAGATGAGTGTTTGAAAAATCTAAATCGGTTTACTTGGGAATATCCCTTGTTTGAATATGTTCTTTCTATTTATTCCGAAAAGAGGAATTGGAATGTTTCTGAAACATTAGAGAGGGCTTTGAGATTAAAAAAACGTTTTGAAACTAGGCGTCGTAGAACCAAGAGTTTCTTTCGGATTTTTAAGTGTAACAAGTAAATTCTTTTTCTTTTGAAAGAAAAAGAATTGGAAAAAGTTCAATTTACTCTACTCTTAACTAGTTGTTTATTCTGTTTTAGATATCGTCAATAATCTATTTGTTCCTTTTTCTCTTGATAAAAAAAGGAACCTAAAAAG
>CAZOVL010000149.1:0-3378 GCA_964583185.1 uncultured Bacteroides sp.
AATGTCTTAGAAAGCCTTGTGTGGCTTGGTTTCTTTGCTATATTCTTGTTTTTTTTACCATCTCTTGGTATACTTTATTTAGTAATTAAATGGTTCAAACTACGAGGTTTGCCAAAGATAATTTTTTCCTTAGAGTCTGTCGCAGTTCTCTTGCGTACAGGCTCTTTTTCTTTATCTTCCTCATACCATTTTAAAATGGTTATGTAGTGACTGTTTGTTTTATAATCCTTTTCCCCAAGCTTCATATCAAGATTTTTAATACATTTGTCCCTTACATCACTACCTAATTTTTTTTCTAAATCCTTATATTGCTTTGTAGTTAGCCTCACATTACCAAACTCACCAAAAATTAATTTTTCCGAGGGGGCGTGTTGCGATTTTTTACCTTCTTGCACTATCTCTCTCTCTATCTCTAACTCTATCTCTAACTCTTTCTCTAACTCTATCTCTATCTCTGTGTCACTTTTTGTAACACCTTGTAACATTGGCGTAACATTGTTACGCTTTTTTTCTCTTAATCTTCTCATTCTTTCGGCTGCATCTGTTTCTGTGCCTATACATTCGGGTACTTTTGTTAATAAATATTCATCACAATTTATTGCTTCGATTAGGTCATTTGCATTTAAAAAAGCTAGTGTTAATTTTATATTTTCAATATCTTCATCAAGCTCTAGTGATAATTGTTCAGCTATGTCTTTTTCAGTTCCTTCAAAATAAATTTTCCCCTCGTCTTTAATGCTTAAAAGTTGCATTTTTAGGTAAATAATTGTAAAGGTATCTCCCCCTGCAATTTTTCTAAGCTTCTTCACTTCTCTTTGATTGAAAAAATCAGCTTTCAATTTTAACCAGAAAAATCTTTTTTTAGCACTCATTTTTAAACCTCTTTTCTATTTTTTTGTTTTTATATTTTTCAACATAATTCATCAGTGTACCCATAGAAATATCATATTTTAAAGCGATAACCTCGGGTCGCATATCACCTTTTTCTTCCCACTCTCTCTTTTAGTAATCTCTGTAGTAATCAAACGATGGGGTCAGATTGACCCCATGGTGTGGCTATTGGGTTTGAAGGCTCTTTTTCACATTTTTAAGCATTGTCCAAAACAACAATTCTTATTCTCTTTTCCGATATTTTTCAATATATTTTTTTAATGTAGCTACCGATATTTTATGTTCTAAAGCAATAGCTTCTGGTGGTATATCACCTTTTTCTTCCCATTGCCTAAAAATTGCATATTTTTCTAAGTCAGTATGTTTCCTCGGTCTACCAAAAGTTTGTGAAGGATCTTTATAAACTTTACTTTTCTCTTTTTCCATTACTAATCACCTCTTTTTTTTAAATATAAAGTATTGAAGTTAATCTTATTATTTATATCTAAAAAAGTCAATAATTAAAAAATAGCCAATTTTATATACTGCTCGGCTATTAGCAGTTGCCTTTTATTAATCGTTTATGGCAGTAACGATAATCATTATTTTAGTTGCTCTGATTAATGCAACGCACCTCTTTAATTTTAATAATTCTTCACTTATGGGAGGATTTACGGAGAAAGAGGGTCGAGTGTAGATATTAAAGGCACTTTTAAGGCACTTATTCTCCAATTTAAGCAACTTAAATTAAATCCCTTAATATTTCTATCCCCTACTATTTAAATTCTCTTAAAAGCTTAAATTTTTTCGATATCCCAATATGCTTTTTCTAAAACTACAGGATAGATATCGGGGGAAATTAAAATAGGATTTTTTAACATTCCAAATTCTTCGGGTCTAATTAAGGGAATACTTGTTTCACTATGTCCTACATTACCAAACACACTATTTCCTGTACTTTGATTTTGAATTTTGCCTGACCTGTAGCCTATTAAATCTGAAAAATATTTTTGTGTTTCTGGATCAGTTGCACCTAAAACTAATTTAAAGCGACAATTATCAGCAATTATCTTTCGTTGGTCTTTCCCGTAAATATCGTCTAGTTGAGCCATGCTTTGAATTATTGACAAAATATGTATATTCCTACTCCTAAGGGTCGCAAGTGCCTTAGAAAAGTCTTGTACCATGCCTAAACGAGGTAATTCATCTAGCAATATTAAAACAGGTGGCTCGGAATATTCTTCTTTCCTCATCAATGTTTTCATCGTTTGATTTATAATAATTGCTAGAATTTCTTTGTACTGATCGAGCATATCTTCATCAATTTTTAAATAAATCGTTGTTCCTTTTTTTAGTAAGTTTGCCCCTGTAAAGTCTGATTTTCTAATTGAATTTCTTATACCCTCATCTGTTGCAAGTGTGAAAAGTTTTGACCGAAGTTCTGAAAGGACACTTCCTAATGTTTTTTCGGGCATATCACTTAAAGCACCAGCGAAAGTTCTAACCTCTGATAGTGGGTGATTAGAGCAATGATAAATCATTTCAGTTGCACCTGTTGTCATGAGAGTTCGTGCAATATCACAAAGTTTATAATTATATTTATTACCCTCAAAAACGAAGGCTGCTAAAATAGATTGAGCTGACTGAGACCAAATTGGGTCTGCACCTTTTGGAATCGGTATTAGAGTTCTAGCTAAATCTTGACACTTAGCAACGGTATCGCAAAAAGCTATAGGGTCGTAGCAATCAGTTTTAGGATTTAAGGGGTCAAATATAAAAATATCACCATTTTTAATTCTTCGTTCTTTTGTGAGTTTCGATAATTCGCCTTTAATATCAATAGCCATAACCGAGCCTGTCCATTTTAAAAGGGTAGGTATAGCAACTCCCCTAGATTTACCCGACCCTGTACCACCGACTATAAGAGTATGTCCTTGAATTTCTGGTGGTTTGGTTACCAGGTGACGATCTTTTTTCCCAAAAACGATTCCGTCACCTAGTAACCCACTTTTTAAAACTTCCTTTGTTGTTGCATACCTTGAATTTCCTAAGTCATGTTTAATTGGTGTGCCATCACGCTTGTAATACTCTTTATAGACATTAAGAGTACCAACTATTGAGATAAACAATCCCCCTAAAGTGAGTAAATTTACTACAAACAGAAGCCACTTTTCCTTTAGAAATAATATTAAAAAAGCACCTAGGAAAGTAACCCCAATTTTCAAAATAGAGTAATAGATAAAGAAATGTATAAATGCCCCAAATAAGCCCCCAACAAGTCTACTAACCATTTTTGCTATTATTGTATTCAAAACTCTAATCCTCCATCATCTCTTTCTCGCCCTTTAGTCTTGCTATTCCTAGACATTTTCGCAAACTTTTTACTTAAATCTTCGGCTTTTTTATTTTCATATTCTTCTTGTTTAGAGCCTTGTTCCATACCTTTTAGAATGTCCATACCTACTTGATTCACAGGTGTTCTTGGTGGATAAATACACTCTTTTAATT
>CAZOVL010000150.1:0-3366 GCA_964583185.1 uncultured Bacteroides sp.
AATAAATACCTGATACTTGTCTTTCCGGATAGTGTTTATCATCCCAAAAACGAGTTTCATAGCCATTGGTCATAAAGATAAGAGGTCTTTGTATAAACTTCTTTTCCAGAAAATCAGCATAAAGGACAGCCTGTTGTCTGCCTTTTTCTACGTTGACGCTGGTACGTTTCGCCTCTATAACAGCAAGAGGTAGTCCATTATCTGCAAATAAGACATAGTCAGCAAAGCCCTTACCAGCCTTATTAGGCATCTCATCTATTGGATATTCATCTACCCAATTAGCTCCTCTTTGCCAGCCTGCATCCTGGAGCATAGTATCAATATAGGCCTTGCGAGTCTGAGTCTCTGTCATATCCATTGATTTGACAGTATAGCCTTCTTTAAGCTGTTCTTCCCTCTTAGCTCGTAACTCTTCTCTATGGGGTTTGTTTTCAGCGTACAGTACCTCTATATCTACTTCTTCTCCTGATGGGATATGTGGTTCAGCTACAATTCTATCTTCAATTTCAAGAAGGGAATCATCAAATGAAGTCTCCTTATATTCTCCACTATAACAATAGGCAAGAAAATCAAGAAAGCTATATAGATTCTTAAGGGCTAATACGGCCTGGTCCTTATTTATAGACTTAGGATTGTGGATTGCAATATTTCCTACTCTACGTAAATAATCTAGTTTTCCTATCATACCCATAGGAAGTAGGTCCTTAAAGTCCTCTCCACTAATAAGGGTAACTAGTTTATCATCATAGGGCATCTTAAGAAAATCATCAGCACTATACATCCATTTGACTGCAAATTCTAGGGCCGTACGACTAGCTGATGCAGAAAGGGCTGGAGAAATGAAGATAGCCTGCTCAGCCGAGACTGCAGCCTCGGCAAAGCTTTCAAATTGTTTTTCATTTTTTAAAAAATCAAAATTGGTGCGCATAAAAGTCACCTCTTTATATTTTACGTCTTATTGAATCTAAATAGTTAGCAATGTTATTAAGTG
This sequence comes from uncultured Bacteroides sp., assembly GCA_964583185.1. GTDB lineage: Bacteria > Bacteroidota > Bacteroidia > Bacteroidales > Bacteroidaceae > Bacteroides_E. The sequence continues at coordinate 992 of CAZOVL010000150.1, forward strand.
CATTTGCTTCATTACTATAATTGTTTTTCTTTGTATCTGTGTACCCCATTTGATGAGCATATTGTATAATCAAGGTGTATTCTTCATTATACTTCTTAGGCTCATCTTCTAATGATGAGTATTCTAAGTATACAGAATAATCATTTTGCATTATCTCATCCTTATTTTCAGGAATAATAAATTCTAGTGTTTGAGAAGGAGCCACAATTACATTTTTCAAAAATTCTTCTGGTAAAGCTGAATTCACTAATTTCAATTTTGGTGAAATAGAAACATCTCCAATTTTTGCCCCACTTTTCCCATAATTTTTCATTCTCAAATAAAACCAACTATCTCTCGGATCTTTATCTAAATATACGAATACATATGGTCGTGATTCTGCTTCTCGTGTTTCTTTCAATTCTTTAATAGATTTGTGATTATAATAAACTATTACAATCGTTGCTATTACATAAATTAAAGTAAGTAAACTCATAACAAAGCCTTGATTTGTATTTAACCAATTTATTGCATCCATTAAAACACCTCCTCAGCAAAACACTTCTGTACTAGTGACTGATGATTTACTTCTAACTTATTTAATGATTTTTGGAGTAGTGATTTTTGGATTTCTATAATCTGTATAAAGTTTTCATATTTTATTTGTAAATTATTTGGTGGAAAAGGGATTTCAACATTATTAAGAATATCAATATTGAGTCCAGGTTGAGCTGCTCCAGTTTTCAAACGGTTTAAATTCAAATAATCTAAACAATAAAACATCCATATAATTGAGTATTCTTCGATAGGATTAACAACAACAGCATGTTCTGTAGGATAGAAACGTCCTTCAGCAAGCTGAACATTTCCACACAATGCGCCTTGGCGACCTATTAATGGATACATTCCTTCATGAGAATACTTATCTACATACCCTCTGATTCCATTTCCACCATAACAAGGATATTTATAAACATCATCTTTATCATGAATATTTCTTGCGACAACATTTTTTCCTGATTTTAGCATAGCTAGTTCATGTAATAACTTTATTTTCCATCCCATCGGATTAGTTACAAGATCTCCAAACATTTCAAAAAACTGTGACTTTACTAGCAAGTCAAGTTTATCAATTTGTGCCCTCCGCTTTTCGAGAGCGGCACTTGATATATCGAGAATATCTGCAATTTTTTGTTGGATATCTAACGGTGGAAGAGGAATATCCAACCCTTGTAATGCACTTACATTAAAACTTGATTGATTAACAGAATTTTTAGTGATACGAGGAATTTGTTTTTTGAAATCATAAGTATCAAAATAATACTTTGCATATTTACTATTTAGTATCTCTCGATTAGGCTTTAATCTAAGTAAATTCATACCATGTATTATTATTTCATCATTCTTTTTTTCATAAATTGCCGTTTTCCCTAAATGCTTTACACTATTTATATGAGACATTAGGATATCACCAGATTCTAGAACATTATCCGTATATGGCAGAATTTCAGTTATTCCTGCATATCCCATTCTTTCGCGATTAACTACTTCATCAGAAATTGTTTCGATTCTGGTTATTGGATAACCAGTTCTTTCACCATCGCCTTGCTTTATGCTTGCTCCATTTTTTATTGAATCAAAAACATCACCTAGCTTCATCATCTTCCATTTACCCACGGAGTATCGCCTCCAGTTGAGCTAAGCCCTCTTGTATTTCTTTTTCCAGCTCATTTATTTCAGCCATTATCTTTAAAGGATGGGGATATTCTTCTTCTACATAGGTGGATTCCTTATATTTATTTATAGAGAGATCATAATCATTTTCTACTATTTCATCCTTGGGAACTAGGAAACTTTGGTCTGTTCTTTTTCTATCCTCCTCTTTATCTAAGGCCTTAAATCTTTCAATTATATCAGGTATATTGGAGCCTTCTATCTGGTTTCTCTTATCATCTAGGCTATAGCCATCATTTCCCATATCATAGAACCAAACTTTATCAGTACCGCCTGCTCCAGTCTTGGTAAATACAATTACAGCAGTAGATACTCCTGCATAAGGTTTGAATACACCTGATGGCATAGAAATAATAGCCTCCAGTCGGTGGTTTTCTATGATTTCTTTTCTGATTGCCTTATGAGCTCTGGAAGATCCAAACAGGACTCCATCTGGAACTATGGATGCACAACGGCCTCCATTTTTTAACATTCTCAAAAATAAAGTTAAGAAAAGAAGCTCAGTTTTCTTGGTCTTGGTTATCTTTAATAGGTCAGTAGACACTATGTCATAATCTAAACTTCCTTTAAAAGGAGGATTGGCAAGTATCTTTGTGTACTTACCTGTATCTATATTTTGGTCAGATAAACTATCCTTATATTCTATATGAGGATTTTGGATA
>CAZOVL010000151.1:0-3353 GCA_964583185.1 uncultured Bacteroides sp.
AGTACTAGCTTTTTTTGCTTCGTTTTTTGGCAATGAAAAAAATGAAGATAAGTCATTAGAAGACTTCTAATAAACAATCTATTATAAAAAAAGGAAGATTAAATTAAAGATAATTCAATTTATTAAATCGTAAGAAACAACTACGATTTAATAAATCTCTAAATCAAATTCATCACGCAATTTTAATAAAGCACTATTCTTTTCAGCCATGGACTGAAACTTTTCCACTTTACTAAACGGACGCTTATTCTCTTCAGGTTTCATAATACGTAGAAGCATTTTTATCTCCCCATTATTCAATTCTTTTCGGAGGTAGTTAAGAATAGAAGGCCTTAAGGCTTCAAAGTCTTGTTCAATGATTTTATTATCGACAGCAACCTCAAAAGTCAACGCATCCTGCCGATTTAATAATGCATTTTCCATACGTACAGCTATCGCCTTATGCTCCTTGGGTAACAAAGAGGCATAGTTTCTCCAACTCTTGATTAATTCATCATCAGTGAAGTTAGCTTGTCCAAGCGTAACAGGAGTTTCCGGTTGACTAGCTTTCTTAATCTCTTCCGATTTCTCTTCTCGGGTATTCTTACGGATGGAGATGGAAAGAGGAGCCTCCATAGTATTGGAAGTCTCATTCTGCTTTTTACCCAATTCTAAAGGCTCTATAGGAGTAAGAGATTTCTTGGGCACCGAGCCAGTAGAAACACTCTCTTTTCTCTCCGTCGACTGCACGGGAGGAGTGGCTACAGGTTTTGAAGCTTGATTGGATGTACTTTGAGGAGCATCCGTGCGTACAGCCTCTCTAGCGATGGGTTTCAGGCTTTGAGGTTGTTTTTTTTTTGAGGAATCCTCGCTCAATTGTGTCAGTTGGGATAACTGAATCAAGGTAAGCTCTACCAACAAACGTTTATTTTTACTCTCTTTGTATTTCAGATCGCACTCATTGCATAAATTCAATGCCTGGTACAAGAAGTTGATGGGACAAGCTTTAGCCTGCTCTTTATATTTCTCACGAATAGCCGCCCCTACTTCTAATAATGAAAGAGTTACTTCATCTTTACTCACCAATAAATCTCTGAAATGAGAAGCTAACCCCGAAACAAAATGACTCCCTTCAAACCCCTTATTCAAGATGTCATTAAAGAGTAATAATGCAGCAGACACATTGTTTTGCAAGAAGTATTCTGTCAATTTAAAATAATAATCGTAATCTAAAACATTTAAGTTTTTAATTACCTGATCATAGGTTATATTTCCACGAGTAAAACTAACTACTTGATCGAAAATGGAAAGTGCATCACGCATTCCTCCATCCGCTTTCATTGCTATGACATTCAAGGCTTCAGGCTCAGCTGTATAACCTTCTGTTTGGACTACTTGTTCCAAGTGATTCACGATATCCTTTACACGAATGCGGTTAAAATCATAGATTTGACAACGTGACAGAATAGTGGGAAGGATTTTATGTTTCTCTGTAGTGGCTAAAATAAAAATGGCGTGATGTGGAGGTTCTTCCAATGTTTTTAGAAAAGCATTAAAGGCTTGAGCAGACAACATATGCACCTCATCAATGATATACACCTTATACTTACCTATTTGGGGAGGAATACGTACTTGCTCCACCAATTGACGAATGTCATCGACCGAGTTATTGGATGCAGCATCCAACTCATAGATGTTATATGATCGTTGTTCATTGAAAGCCACACAAGACTGACATTCATTACAAGCCTCTCCTTCGGGTGTTACATTAAAGCAATTGATTGTTTTGGCAAAGATACGAGCACAAGTAGTCTTTCCTACTCCTCTGGGACCACAAAACAGATAGGCATGTGCCAATTTATCTACAGCAATGGCATTCTTCAAGGTGGTAGTTAAAGCTTCCTGACCTATGACTGAAGAGAATGTAGCGGGACGATATTTACGAGCAGAAACAATATAATGGTTCATTATGCAATCTGTTTTATTTTTCCAATAGTATCTACAAATTTACACAAAATATATCAATTTAATTATTTAAATGGCACGCTATTAGTGAAAAAGAACAATTGTTAAAAGTAGCAATCTGATTCATTATTGAAAATATTCAAGGCTATCTTTCTGTGGAGTAATGAAATAAACTTATCTTTGCGTTAAGGTTATCTATTCTTATTAATAAGAAAGCTTATGAAACAGAAATTTATTTCTTTTGCACAAAAATTAAGAAGACACAAACAGTTGAAATACATCATTGCTGTAGTCATCTTTCTTTTAATCATAGGTTTATTTGATGAAAACAGCCTTATAAAAAGGGCAAGCTACGACCGGGAAATATACAATCTGAAAAGTGAGATAAAAAAATATAAGGACGAATACGAAGCTAGCACTCAAAAGCTTCAGGAACTATCGGATAATCCGGAAAATTTAGAGCGTATTGCCCGAGAAAACTATTTAATGAAAAAACCGGATGAAGACATCTATGTCTTTGAATAACTCACTTATGCATAAAATTCAATCTTCTCTTTTTATTTTGGGAGCTCTTGGCGTACTCTCAGGAGTTGTTTTACACATCAATCAATGGGATAAAGCTCCGTATTTATTAATAGGCTCTGCCATAGTGATGACTCTTGCTCAGTTGGGCACATTTAAAAAGAAAGCAAATCGGACATTAAACAGATTGTATAGTCAACAGATACTAGGATCGATTATCCTTATTTTTTCAGGAGGTGCTATGTTTTTATTTTCGGGAAATGAGTGGATTGCAGGCTTAGCCATAGCTGCTTTTATCTATTTATACACCTCCATACGTATCCCCCAGGAAGAGAAAAAAGAACAGCTATAATTTACAAAGTATAAAAGTAGAAAGCATAAAAAAACGCATTGAGATTTTCAATGCGTTTTTTTATAAGATATATTGTGTGTATCACATTAGTTCTTAAGAGAAGGAGTATAGCGTTTGTTTAAGCCATCTACAATTTCCTTAGTGATATTGAAGGCATCATCTCCATACAATAGGTTATCAAAGCCTGTTTTACTAAATATCATACTGTAGCCCTGTGTTTTATTGAACTCTTTCATAAAAGCATTGATAGAGTCACGGATTTGAAGATTATTCTTTTGGTTTTCCAACATCAACTCCTCAGTCAATTTTTGTTGTAAATCTTGAAGTTCTTGTTGTTTCTTCAATATACGTTGATGCTCCTGCTCAGCACGTTCTCTGGTAGAAAAAGCATTGTTCTCCAACTTGCGTTGAAAATCTTGAGCATCTTTCTCCAAACTATTTCCTTTTTGATTTAATGTAGCACGAACGTCTTCTTCACGCTTAATCATGGCTTCATTTAAATCATTCCAAAAATTATATTGAGTTAAAAGTGTAT
>CAZOVL010000152.1:0-3258 GCA_964583185.1 uncultured Bacteroides sp.
TAGGACCGAAGGCCTGTCGGTCTAGGACTGAAGGGTGCTCGGTCTAGGACCGAAGAGGGTTGAGTCTAGGACCGACCAAAGCATGCAAAAAAGGGAACCTAAATTCACCGAAATAATTGAGGCAAAAACAAAGACAAATAAATACGCCAATTCCTCCAGGTATGCCCTCCTTCAGATTCATAATACGTATAAGACAAACCTTCTTTATCCAAGAGGGAACGGAAATCAACATTTGCTTGATACAGAAAATCGGTCTTACCTATACCTACCCAATAAAGCTTAGGGGGATTCCGAAACTGCATTTTTAATTTCCCCTCAATATCTTTGTATATTGGAGACTCATTTCCTTTTCCGGGAAATGTAGCTGCAGAGAACAACCCTACATAATTAAAGAGTTCCGGATAATTCAGGGATATGTATAAAGAGTGGAAGCCTCCCATTGAAAGACCTGCTATGGCTCGATTTTCCTTTCCATCCAACACTCTATAATTTGCCTCAATATATTCCACAATATCAGGAAAACTCTTTTCCATACTTCCCTCCATTGTTTTAGGTAAATTAAAGTTAGGTTGCTGAAAACCTAACGATGATTCTCCGGGAGCAGCTTCTTGAGAGACATTACCATTAGGCATAACAATCAGCATCGGCTTTGCTCTCCCTTCTGCTATCAAATTATCTATAATTTGTACCGCTCTGCCTAATGTAATCCAAGCGTCCTCATCTCCTCCCATACCGTGTAACAAATAGAGTACAGGATAAGCATCTTCTCCTTTTTGATAACCCGGTGGAGTATAAATGGTCATTCTTCTATACGTATCCAAAGTAACACTATAATACCACTCTTTAGTTAATGATCCGTGAGGAACAGCATTTACTGCATACAAATTAGAAGCTTCCCCTTTAATTAAAAAAAGATTAGTCAACGAAGCAACATCTCGAACAACAAAAACATTATTGGGGTCTAAACATTTTACTCCATCAACGAGGAAAGAATAATTATAAAGTTCCGGAGAAAGAGGTGGAGTGGTATATTCCCAAAGCCCATCCTCATTTCTTACTAGGTTATTCCTAGCAGGATATTCAATTTTTATAGGAGAACTACCCTTTACTGTTTTAGGTAGAAAATCGCCTGTAACTTCTACTTGGTCAGCTTGTGGTGCATACAAACGGAAAGTAACCGTTTGGTTTTCATTGACCTCAGGGGATATTAATCGCTCACCCTCCCATATAGCCTCTTGTGAAAAAGCTACAACTGAAATAATCAACCCTATGGATAGTAATATGAATCTTCTCATCGCTTTGTTTTTCTTTCTAAGTTAACAAAAAAAATAACGCACCACACTTAAAAGTTATAAATGGGGTGCGTTATTAAACTAATTCCTAATTAAAGAAACGAGTTACTTATAAAAACTCATTCAATATTCAGAAAAATTGTAGCAGTACTCCCTTTGTTGTTTTTCAGTTTAATGGACGTACTACCTTTTCCTTCTTTAGCAGTATTGATTTGCAGAATATCATATTTTTTTTCCATATCTCCCTTAGAATGCAAATACAACTCCTCAATCAGTGGAGACTTATTTTCTCCGTCTAGTGTCCAACCTACATCATCATATTTTATCCACACATTAAGAATCTGATCATTAATACCGTAAATAACCATCGATGGAGAAGCCAAATCGTGATTCTCTGTTACATACACATCAAACCGTGCTGTAGTTCCTCTATGGTCTATTAACTTAAAATAAGAGTTTCCGGGATTTAGTCCTTTAATTCGTACTGCATCATTAGCAATAACAGACACCTCGGCTGAATTTCCTTTTACGTTTTCAACCTTATATTTACCTGCTCCAAAAGAGACATCGGTCATTATGTACTCCTTACCATTTTCTAAAAAGAGACCATAACCGGTTGGTGTCAACGATTGATCGTAAGAATGAAGAGTAATTGCGGCTCTTTGATTTTCTTTGTCAACAATAGTAATACCCGCACTATTGGAGAGTAAGCTGACTTTTACTTTATTATCAATAATAGTTACCAGAGCTTCTTTGTCTCCTTGCTTTGTATCTGTTACTTCTGCTACATAATCACCATTACCTTCTAAAATATCAAATTCGTAGTCTAGCCCTTCAATAGTTATACTACCATAGACCGATAATGTTAAATCACAAGGAACAACTTCTCCTTCAGGGGGTAAATTCTCTTCGTCAGAAGTATGACAAGCTAATAATAAGCCACAGAGCAAGAGCAAAAGAGTTGATTTTTTCATAGTCAGTGTCATTTTCTCATTGTTTCAATGATATTAACATTCCACAATATATGCTAGAAAAACCAAGACAAAACGAAATTGTTTAACACCATTTAAGAACAAAAGACAAACAAAAACAGAAAGATAAATTACCATTTAACAAGAGAGCGAAAGGAGATTTTTTGGAAAGAAAAACAAATTAAAAAGGGTAATAGGTTTCGTTTTTTAACAGTATACCCTCACTTTAAATACCACAATTAATGGAAAAAGGAGCCTATTTTCCATTATGAAGTTAAATCTAAGTCACTTAAATTAAATATTTGAGACGCCTTTCTATCAAGATATGAAAAAAAAGCTATATTTGTACCTTCGTACGCATAAATACGCAAAATATTAATAAAAAATCATAGAATAAAACAAAAGTAACATGCAAAACAAAGGATTTGTAAAGGTTTTTGCGGTATTACTCACACTAGTATCTCTATACTGCCTGTCGTTTACATTCGTTTCACAACACTATGTAAGCAAGGCTAAAGAAATTGCTAAGGGAGATCCAATCGTAGAACAAGAGTATTTAGATTCTCTTTCTAATGAAACAGTGTGGTTAGGAGCTACCTTTAAAAGAGTTCGTGAAAATGAAATTAGTTTAGGTTTGGATCTTAAAGGAGGAATGAATGTTATCCTTGAAGTTTCTGTTCCCGATGTAGTAAAAGCATTGGCAGATCATAAACCAGACGTTGACTTCAACAATGCAGTTGAATCAGCAGCTAAATTAGCTACAACTAGCCAAGAAGACTTTATTTCATTATTTATTAAAGAGTATAAAAGAATAGCTCCTAGCAATAGCCTGGCAGAACTTTTTGCTACTCAACAATTAAAAGACAAAGTAAATCAAAGATCTACTGATGCTGAAGTTGAACGAGTACTAAGAGACGAGGTTAAAGCTGCTATTTCAAATTCATATAACGTACTGCGTACACGTATTGACCGTTTTGGTGTGGTACAACCCAACA
>CAZOVL010000153.1:0-3164 GCA_964583185.1 uncultured Bacteroides sp.
TTTGCGTCTTTTCTTACCTGTACACAATGTAATCCTGAGAAAGATACTATTTTATTTATCGATCCGGGGTTTCCCGTGCAAAAACAGCAAATAGCTGTGATGGGAAAGAAATATGAGTCTTTTGATGTATATAATTACCGTGGAGATAAGTTGAAAGATAAGTTGGAAAGCTATCTGCAAAAAGGAAATATTGCAGGTATAATATACTCTAATCCCAACAACCCTAGTTGGATTTGCTTAAACGAAGAGGAGTTACAAATCATTGGACAGCTAGCTACTCAATATGATGTAATTGTATTAGAAGATTTAGCTTATTTTGGAATGGATTTCAGAAAAGACTTAGGCAATCCAGGAAAGCCTCCTTACCAATCGTCAGTAGCCAATTATACAGATAATTATGTCCTTTTGGTTTCCGGTTCAAAAATATTTAGCTATGCCGGACAACGCATAGGAGTAACTTGTATCTCTAACAAACTCTATCATCGGTCTTATCCCGGATTTAAAACCATATATGGAGGAGGAACTTTTGGTTCTGTTTTTATTCATCGTGTGTTATATGCCTTATCGTCGGGAACAAGCCACTCGGCACAATATGCCTTAGCAGCTATGCTCAATTCTGCTGCAAAGGGTGAGTATGCTTTTTTAGATGAGATTAAAGTTTATGGCAACCGAGCCAGAAAACTAAAAGATATATTCTTGAAAAATGGATTCTATTTAGTGTATGATCACGATTTAGAAGACCCCATTGCCGATGGTTTTTATTTCACACTGGGATATCCGGGAATGAGTAGTGCAGAACTTGCTACAGAACTGATGTATTATGGAGTAAGTGCTTTACCTCTGAACACAACAGGAAGTGAACAACAAGGCTTGAGAGCTTGTACCTCATTTATTAAAGACCATCAATATGAGCTGCTAGAAGAGAGAATGCGTGTCTTTTCATTAAATAACCCAACATAAAATAATGTGCTGATGAATATTGATCCGGATATATTTAGAATTAAATCGAATGATGTGCCTCCAGAAAAAGGAAAATTACTTTTGGCTGAACCTTTTTTACCTGACTTAAATTTCAGACGTGCTGTGGTTCTTCTTATTGAACACAACCTGAATGGGGCTATGGGGATTGTTTTTAACCATATGTTTTCTAATTTAACTCTAAATAAAGTAGTGAAAGATTTATCGGTTAAAGTGCCAATTCCCTTGTTTAATGGTGGCCCTGTATCAAACGACACGTTGTTCTATTTACATACTATGGAACATATTCCGGGATCACTTTTTGTACAAGAGGGATTATATCTGAACGGAGATTTTGATTTGATAAAGACAATGCTTGAAGAAGGAGAAGATTTAAATGGTAAAATCCGATTTTTCTTGGGTTGTTCAGGATGGGGATATGATCAACTACAAAATGAATTAAAGCAAAACTCCTGGATTGTGAGTCAAGAAAAAACAGAAGTACTGTTGTCTACGCCTCCCAATAATCTATGGCAACAAATAATGATTAATCAAGGAGGAAAGTATAGCATTTGGGCAAAATACCCTTTAAATGCAGGAGTTAATTAATTCGTTGAAATATATAAGTATCCTGAAATTCGCCATTAATTACTACCCATTTTTTTAGAAGTCCGGCAGTTTCAAACTTTGAAGATTTAAATAGCTGTATGCTCGGTTCGTTATTTGCCGTAACATAAGCATACAGTTGTTTTATTCTCAAAAACTTAAAAGCATAATCACAAACTAAGTCTAATGCTTGAAAGGCATAACCTTGTTGACGAAACTCTTTTTTTATCACAATACCCACTTGTCCTCTACCGTGTAAAGGGTGAAAGTCTGTGATATCTATGGTCCCCAGTAGTTGATTATCAGTAGATCGTATAATCATAAGTCGTAATTGTCTATCGGCGAACATATCACTTTGGCTAGCCTCAATGTATTGACGCAGCACAAATTTGGAATAAGGTACAGTAATATTACTTACATCCCATAGAGAAGGATCATTTTCAATTTCGTATAATGCAGTCAAATCTTCGGGTTCTAATGCTCGAAGATAGAGTATTTCATTGGCTAAAAATTGCTTATTCATTTTCTTCCTGTTCTTCTGTTTCGTTATCCATTTCTGTTAACTCCTGCATCACCCTACTTTTTGAAGGGATACAAAAAAATGCAGCTGTAATAGCTATTAATGCGCAAAGCCCACCAATGCTACTCTGTGTGATGAAGTAAACAACTAAAGCAAAAAGAGTTGTTATCTCCAAAAGAGCTAAACGTATTCCGGACCAAAGGAAGTATTGCTTTCTAGCTTGCACTTCCTTTGTTTTATCAATTTTCTTTGTGAGCACCCAGTGAAATAGTTTCAAGGAAAATGGGATTAAAGCCATAGTTAAAACAACGGTTAGCAGTTGTAATACATAAGTTAAACTTGAATTACTAGGACTATTTAAAAATAAGTCTTTAGAAAATAGCTCCCCCAATATAAAGAGCAACAAAGGAAACACAAAAAAAAGAACATATTGTATCTTCAAGTTTCTCACTAAAGAATTCATTGTTTTATCTTCCATTTTAATTTTATTAAACAGTTCCCGTAAATCGAACTCGGTTGACAATGCTTCGTCCAAGAGTAATTTCATCGGCATATTCTAATTCATCTCCTATGGAAATTCCCCTGGCAATTACACTTAATGGAATATTGTACGGCTCTAATTTGCGGTAGAGATAGAAATTAGTAGTATCTCCCTCCATTGTAGTGCTCAAAGCCAAAATAACTTCTTTCACTTCGCCTTTAGCCACACGCTCCACTAAACTGTCTATGGTCAAATCGTTTGGCCCAATACCATCCATAGGAGAAATAATGCCTCCTAATACGTGATATAATCCTTGATATTGTTGTGTGGCTTCTACAGCCATAACATCACGTATGTTTTCAACCACACAAAGTATGGAACTGTCTCGTTGTGGATTGGCACACAGCTGGCAAAGTTCAGTATCAGAGATGTTATGACACATCTTACAATACTTTACTTCTTTTTTCAGTTGGATAATGGCATTACCAAACGCCTCAACCGCTTTAGTCTCTTGTTTTAATAAATGCAAGACTAGTCGTGTCGCCGTTTTATTCCCTATGCCGGGTAGCTTAGAGAACTCATCGATTGCTTTTTGTAATA
>CAZOVL010000154.1:0-3115 GCA_964583185.1 uncultured Bacteroides sp.
AGTCTAATTTTAGACTCCCTCTCTTACTATTATAGTTTTTGAGATTACTCTCTTGGTCTTGCTTCTTTTACAACCATTGTACGTCCAGCAAATTCTGCTCCGTTAAGTTCGTTGATGGCGTTCATAGCATCGCTTTCGTTTTCCATTTCAACAAATCCAAAACCTTTTGATCTTCCAGTTTCACGATCTGTAATAATTTTAGTAGAAACTACAACTCCGTAATCTTCCATAACTTGTTGTAGTTCAGTTTCCTTAACACGGTAGTTAAGGTTTCCAACATAAATGTTCATAATAAAAAAAATAATAAAATAAATAATGTAATAAAACTCTCTGGAGTGATGATAACGGTAATAAATGCTAAAAATTAAAAAAACAGAGAGTTTACAAAAGCGTTAAAAAAAACGGAAAGTAAAAACCATGTATGTAATTAAAAGAGAGATACTAAGCGTACCACCAATCCAAGTGCAAAGTAACTCATAAATGTTTGAAAATACAAATGTGTGATGATTTATTTACTATAAATAACTGAATTTTAAGTGGTAGAATCTCCTTAAAATCTCTTACTTTTGAGAAAAGTAAGAGAAGAGTTATGAAACGAATAGGTTTATTATCTGATACACACGCTTTTTGGGATGATCGATACGAAGAGTATTTCAAAGATTGTGATGAGATTTGGCATGCAGGAGATATTGGTTCGGTTGAGTTAATCGATCGGTTAAATGCACTTTGTCCTTTGCGGGCTGTTTATGGAAATATTGATAATTCACGCATCCGCCAGATGTATCCTGAGGTTAATCGATTTCAGTTGGAGGGGGTAGATGTTATGATTAAACATATTGGGGGTTATCCGGGTAGATATGATGTTTCCATTAAACCTGAGATTCTGCTTAATCCTCCTAAGCTTTTCATTAGTGGGCACTCTCATATATTAAAAGTTCAATACGATCCAAACTTTGATTTGTTGCATATAAACCCGGGAGCAGCAGGTGTTTCGGGTTTTCATAAAGTGCGTACTTTGATTCGTTTTGTTTTAAATGAAGGCAAAATAGAAGATCTGGAAGTAATAGAACTAGGTTTACGTTGATGATTCTAAACACTGAGTAATAATCCAATCGTTAATAATATTCCGAGGAGAAGAATGTTTTTCGATGTGCTCTTTAATATGGAGTTTAACTCTCTTCCCTGATTAATGTCAATCATCTTTTTCCAGGTAATGATATGTGGAAATAAATAAATTTGAGGAAGTAAAGCCGCATAAATTAGGTGATCTACAGCAAACCAAAGGCAAGAAAAAGCCGCTGAAAAGCCAAGCAACAGGTAAAAGATGGAACCAAATGAGGCACCAAATCTAACAATTAATGTTCTCTTCCTGCTCTTTTTGTCTTCTTCTCTATCTCGGTAATTATTCACTACCAATAGTGTGTTAATTACTAAACCACAAACGATGGATGCAACTGTAACGTTTGTGTTCCAAGAAAGGGTTTGTACATAATAGGTCCCTCCAACAGGAATAAAGCCAAAGAAAAGAAGAACAAGGAGATCACCTAAGCCCCAGTAGGAGAGGTAAAGCGTGTATAAGAAAGCAAAAAGAATACATACTGCACCAATAACTACCAGTTCCCATCCTGCATAAGTCAGTAGGAGTAAACCGGAAAAACAGGCAAGGAGTAAGGTCACAAGAATACCTTTTTTCATGGCTCGAGGTGTGATCCACCCCTCAGAACAAGCTCTTTTAGGGCCCAATCGATCTTCACGGTCACTGCCTTTTAAGAAGTCGTATAAATCATTAATGAAATTGGCTGCAATCTGCATTAGTCCTGCAAAAAACAAACAGGCTATTGTAGCACCTAACTTGAATTGTCCATCAACAAAAGCTAAAGAGGCTCCCACAGCAACAGGTATAATAGCTCCTGACAGTGTTTGTGGGCGTGCAGCCAATATCCAGGCCGTAAATGAATTTGTTTTTATTTCGTTCGACTTCATTGTCACAAATATACAAAATGAATGAGCTTCTTTTTTCTTTGTCTCCTTTAATATTAAAAATACTTATCTTTGGAGCTGATTTTATATGAAAATGAAGAAATTAATCTGTTTTTTACCTTTACTTATTATTCTATTGGCTTCTTGTCGCTCATCAAAAGAGTTGCATAAGAAAGAGGTTACATTACATAGGGTAGATACTTTAGACCATCCCAAAAAAGAAATATCGTTTTCTATTGAAGATACACTTCTGACCATAAAACCCAAAAAGAAAAGAAAAAAAGAAGAAAAGCGAGGAGAGGTTATTTTACCCAAATTAAATGAGATTACACAATCTACAACTTCATTATCTACTAACTATAAAGGAATAAATAGGATTCAGTTTTATGAGTTCAAACATACAGATGTTCCTGCTGCTTTTCATGGTTTTCGAATAGCCTTCGTTTCAGATCTACACTATACTAGTTTATTTAAAAAAGATGGACTATTAAATTTGGTGCGTTTGCTGAATGAGCAAAAAGCCGATGTTCTTTTAATGGGAGGAGATTTTTATGAAGGGTGTCATCACATACCTGAGCTTTTTGCTGAATTGGCTAAGGTGAAAACAGTTTATGGAAGCTATACTGTTTTAGGAAATAACGACTATGAAGCTTGTTATGAACAGGGGGTGAAGGAGATGAAAAAACACGGAATAAAAGTTTTAGAACATAAAGTAGACACCCTTCGTAAAGGAAAAGAATTTATTCAGATTACCGGAATAAGAAATCCGTTCAATCTAAAACAGAATGGAGTTTCTCCTACACTCTCTTTACATCCAAACGATTTTGTTATATTGCTGACCCACACTCCTGATTATGCTGAAGATGTATCTGTTGATAATACCGATTTGGCTTTAGCTGGTCATACACATGGAGGACAAGTTCGCATTTTAGGTAGGGCTCCAATTATTCCTTCTAAATACGGACAACGCTTTTTGACTGGAGTTCGGTATACTACTGCGGGAGTTCCTCTGATTATAACCAATGGATTAGGAACTTCACGTATTAATTTACGCATTTCTTCTCCCAGTGAAATAGTTATTATTACACTGCTTCAAATGGGGTCATAGACCCAAGCCCTCTCGGTCCTAGACCGA
>CAZOVL010000155.1:0-2981 GCA_964583185.1 uncultured Bacteroides sp.
ATCCACATTATGACTGATGATCATTCTTATCAAACCATTAGTGCCTATGGACATCCTTTATCCAAGGTGGCTCCAACTCCCAATCTGGATAGACTAGCATCCAAAGGTATGTTGTTTCAGCAAGCTTTTGTTGAGAACTCATTGTCTACCCCAAGTAGAGCTTGCTTGATGACCGGATTATATAGCCATCAAAACGGACAACGCAGACTGGGAGCCGGTATTGATACCACGAAGACTTTTGTCTCCGAAATATTACAAGAGAATGGGTACCAAACAGCTGTGGTAGGGAAATGGCATATGCAATGTGAGCCTAAAGGATTTGATTACTTCTCAATTCTATGGGATCAAGGCAATTATTATAATCCTGATTTTAAGAGAAAGGATACTCAGGGTAAATATGTTAGGGAAGAAGGCTATGCCACCCATCTCATAACAGATTATGCCATAGACTTTCTAGAGAATCGAGATCCAAACAAACCTTTTTGTTTATATGTACATCACAAAGCACCTCACAGAAATTGGAAGCCCGAAGAGAAGTATTTAACTCTTTATGATGATGTTGTTTTCCCCTACCCTGAAACTTTTGACGACGATTATGCCACTAGAAAAGCGGCTCAAAAGCAAGAAATGCAGATTGACCGGGATATGACTCTTATCTATGACTTGAAAATGGACAATCTATTGAGTGACTCTCAATACGACAAAGAATGGAACAGAGAGGGAATGACACAGTTATTAGACCGAATGAATCCTAAACAATTAGAGGCATGGAATAAAGCGTATGCTCACAGAAAGAAGGATTTTTCGGAGAAGAATCCTTCGGGTGAAGACTTAAAAAAATGGAAATATCAAGAGTATATCAAAGATTATTTAAGATGTATAAAGACTGTAGATGATGAGGTGGGACGCCTACTCGATTATTTGGAACGTAGCGGATTAATGGAAAACACAATTATTGTTTACACCTCAGATCAGGGGTTTTACATGGGTGAACACGGTTGGTTTGACAAACGCTTTATGTATGAAGAGTCTTTCAGAACTCCTTTAATTATCTATCACCCTACCCTAACTAAAGGGGATAAAACAAGTCTTTTAGTACAGAACATCGATTTCGCCCCCACTTTTTTGGCTATCGCTAACGTTGAAAAACCGAAAGAAATGAGTGGAACATCATTACTTCCATTATTGGATGGAACTACTCCAAAAGAATGGCGTGATGATCTTTACTATCATTACTATGATTATCCTGCAATTCATTATGTAAACAGACACGATGGGGTACGAACTGAGAGGTATAAATTGATTCACTTCTATAAAAACACAGATGAAAAAGATCAAATCAATGAGAATGAGTTATTTGATTTAGCAAATGATCCTCACGAATTGAATAATTTATATGGAAAAGTGGGATTTGAAGAGATTACAACCGATTTACAGAATCGTTTAGATAATTACCGTAAAAGGCTAGCAGTTGATGAATACTAGCCATCATCTAAGTGTATAAAGTTTTGTAAAAACATAAAACCCTTTCCTCTTTTATGACTTAAAGTGAAAAGGGGTTTTACTTCTACATTATTAATTGCAAGAGTAAACCTTCAATGCATTTATCTCAAAAAACGTTTTAAATGCGGATAAAGAATATCCACTCCCACTACGTAACTATCATGATTATGTCCTTCCATTATTAAAAGTTCTGCATTGGGCATTTTCTTTACAATGCAATTATATAAATGAGGTTTAAAAAGATCATTCTCCCCGGCCACAACAAGTGTAGAAGTAGTAACACTACGGAGTGTATCTATTTCTACGTTAGGTTGCTCCAACATTAATTTCAACAACGGATCATTTGTTTTTTTATACTCTTCTACCAACCACTGCATATACTCTTCTTTAAAATCGGAGGGTTTTAGATTTATTCCCAAGAGCACCATTTTATTGAATATCTCAGGATTATCAATAGCTAAAGTCAAAGCAATAATTGCTCCATCACTAAATCCTACAATTTGTACATTTTCTAGATTCAATTTTTCTATAAATAACTGAATATCTTTCGACATTACTTCATAGGAGAAATCACTGGTTTTACTACTTTCACCATGATTACGACTATCAATAGCATATACTGTGTAATCATTTTTTAATAAAAAAACCAACTCATCAAAAATGTGATGGTCCTCGCCATTTCCATGCAGTAAAATGAGAGGGGTTCCATTCCCTAGCTTAGTATAATTTAAGGTAATATCTTCAACGTTAATTTTCATTCCAAAGTCATATTTTCTTCTTACATCAATAAAACTATAAAAATATTTTTTATTATGCTCATTCCAAGCCATTAATCTATTTGTTCATAAAGAATCCTTCGCAGGGATGTTACCTACTACCACCAGAATAAACTTGACTCATAAACAATAAAAATAAAAAAAGTTAATTAATGAAAGTTTTTTACTACAATAGGTGGGTTTATTTATTCAAAAAACATACATTTGCACCCCAAAATAAAAAAGGAGAATTTAATCAACAAATAATAAAATGCAAATTGTTAAATCAAAGAACATAATCAACGCTAAAAAATCAGCAATTACACTCATATTAATATTACTAGTACTTATCTTTATACAACCCCCTGTCTTTTCTCAAGAAAAAAATCAAAGAAGTATATACCTTGAACTATTTGGCCCTTCAACATTGGCTGGTATATCATACGATGCAAGAATAAACCCAAATTCTAAGTGGGGATATCGCACGGGACTTGGTTACACATATAGTCAAAGCTCAAGTTTTTTTAATGACTATTCAATGATACAAGGTGTTTCTATACCTTTAGAAATAAATTATCTAGCCGGAAAAAGTAAAAAACATAGTCTGGAAGTTGGATTAGGTGTGAATTTAGGAATCTATAAAGTTAAAGAAAGATATACTAAGTACACAACAGAAAAAGAAGATGGGATGATTATATTTACTCCGGCAGGAGAAGTGGAAGA
>CAZOVL010000156.1:0-2931 GCA_964583185.1 uncultured Bacteroides sp.
ATGACTACTGTTGGAGCATCAGGTGCTGTTTATGGCATTTTATTAGCATTTGGTATGTTATTTCCTAATCAACCTTTATTTATCTTTCCTTTACCTATGCCCATCAAAGCCAAGTATTTTGTTATCGGTTACGCTGTGATTGAGCTTTATTTGGGTTTGGCCAACAACCAAGGAGATAATGTGGCTCACTTTGCTCACTTAGGAGGTATGATTTTTGGCTTCTTCATGATTAAATACTGGAGAAAAAAAGGCTACTATATGTGAAAAATTAAAGAAAAATGGAACAGATGATAGATAACCTTAAAAAGAAATTCAAAGAAGCAGATACTGTATTCAAATTCATTTATGTGAATGCAGCTATTTTCTTTTTGTTTGCATTAGTGGGTGTCATTATGCAACTTTTCAACAGAGAATTTACTTTTTTTTATAACTATTTGGCATTACCCGCTTCATTCACCCAATTTTTTCTACAACCTTGGTCCATTATTTCCTATATGTTTATGCACGCAGGAATCATACACATATTGTTTAATATGTTGTGGTTATATTGGTTTGGGCAGATTTTTCTACAATTCTTTTCGGCCATCCATCTGCGTGGACTTTATTTCTTAGGAGGTATCTGTGGTGGATTACTTTATATGATTTCTTACAATGTATTCCCCTACTTCCACCCAATGATTGAGCATTCTACAATGGTGGGAGCTTCGGCCTCAGTTTTAGGCATTGTAATAGCTACAGCATACAGAGAGCCCAATTATCCCATCCGACTATTTTTATTTGGTGTCTTACGTTTAAAATATTTAGCTGCGATTGTTGTTATTTCCGATCTCTTTTTTATCACTTCGTCCAATGCCGGAGGACATATTGCACATCTTGGGGGAGCATTGGCCGGACTTTGGTTTGCTTCAAGTTTATCTAAAGGCAAAGATGTAACTCGCTGGATAAACAACATTCTAGACTTTTTCGTTCGCATTTTCACCACTCCTTTCAAAAAGAAACCCCGTAAACCTAAGATGAAAGTCTATAAAGGAAAAAGAGAGGAGGACTACAATTACAACGCAGAAAAGAAACAACAATCAGAAGAAGTAGATCGAATTTTAGACAAGTTAAAGAAATCAGGGTATGCCAGCTTAACAGAGAAAGAGAAAAAAGCACTGTTTGATGCAAGTAAAAAATAATTAGGATGAAAAAATTGGCTCGTTTTATACAAAGACTCATTTTACTAATCAACTTCTTATTTGTTGTACTTTTTATATTTACGGCATATAGTCCTATGTTAAATCCTGCCACTAATCCGATTCTTTCTTGTGCCGGATTAGCTTTCCCTATTTTTTTACTAATCAACCTATCGTTCTTTTTGTTTTGGTTATTCATTAAAGCAAAATTTACACTACTTCCTTTACTAGGTTTTATTTTCTGCATAGCTCCCATAAAGAACTATTTGCCTATTCACTTCAAAACAAAATTGCCACCGGAGCAGCACCTCAAGATACTTTCATACAACGTAATGGGCTTTGACAGACTCACTAAAAAAGATGGAGAAAACCCCATCCTTAACTACCTAAAAGAGAGTCAGGCAGACATCATCTGCATTCAGGAATACAATGCATCAGCCAACAAAAAACATCTTACTCAAGAAGATATCCTTGAAGCACTGAAAGAGTATCCCTTTTATAAAATAAACAAAGTAGGTGCAGGAAAAAGTGGAAATCAGGTGGCTTGCTTTTCCAAATTCCCCATCATTTCCGAAAAAACCATAGAAAATCAAACAGACTATAATGGTTCCATCAAATATGAGGTAGCCATTGAACAAGACACCATTACGGTAATTAATAATCATCTAGAGTCGAATAAACTAACTAAAGCGGATAAAGAAGTTTATGAAGGAATGATTAGAGAGCCTGAAGCCAAGCGAGTAAAGCAAGGACTGTCGCATTTGGTAAGAAAACTAGCCGAAGCTTCTACCATTCGTTCACAGCAAGTGGACACATTAGCCAAAGAAATTGAAAACATAAAACATTACCCTCTTATTTTTTGTGGCGACTTTAATGACTCGCCTATATCACACACCCTTTATACCTTTAGGAAGTCATTAACAGATACGTTTGTACAGTCGGGGCACGGATTAGGCATTTCATACAACCAAAACAAATTCTTCTTTAGAATAGATCATATCTTAGTGAGCAAAGAGCTGAAATCATATCAATGTACTGTTGATCAAAGCATTGAAAACTCAGACCACTACCCCATTTGGTGCTATATAGCAAAGAAAAACTAACAATTAAATGAAATATAGGAATGAGAAAAAGCGTATTTATTTTATTATGTAGTATGATGATTGTTTCTTGTACAACGAAAAACCCGATCAATCCTTTTTTTGAGGATTATCAGACAGACTATGGAGTTCCTCCGTTTGACAAAATTGAACTAGCACATTATGAGCCCGCCTTTATAAAAGGTATGGAAGAGGAAAACAACAATATAAAGGCCATTGTAGAAAATCCGGAAGCTCCTACTTTCGACAATGTAATTGGAGCAATGGATAACAGTTCCCCTATTTTAGACAAGGTAAGTGGTGTCTTCTTTAATCTGACTAGTGCTGAAAACACACCCGAATTAAACGATTTATACATTAAACTATCTCCCAAGTTATCTGAACACGGAGATAATATCTACTTAAATGCCGGTTTATTTCAAAAAATAAAAACAGTATATGAGCAGAAAGACAGCGAGGACTTAACAACAGAGCAACTCACCCTATTAGACAGAACCTATAAAAACTTTGTTCGAAGAGGGGCAAATCTTAACGAAGAAGATCAGGCTCGTTTACGTGAAATAAACAAAGAACTTTCCTTGTTAGGTATTCAATTCAGCAATAACATTCTGAAGGGAGACGGTGAATATAAGTTGGTTGTTGACAACAAAGAAGAC
>CAZOVL010000157.1:0-2549 GCA_964583185.1 uncultured Bacteroides sp.
TATTTTGCTTCTGTTGTAGTTGGTCCTGTAGTTTCATATCCATGTCCTTTATGATTTGTACGAGTGACCTCTCCTTTTTCTATTTCTCCTAGTTTTATAGCAGTTTCTTGCTCTGAATTTGTTATTACTCTTTTTTCTTCTTTATTTTCATAATCCCTATCTTTTTTAGCTTTGTCTATTTTTTTTTGTTCAGGATTATAAAGTTCCTGCTGTGCATGATCTACCTCATGATTCAAAATTGATGTAGGAGAAAGCTCAGAGCCATTTTCCGTTATCATCCCCATAGTTGGATCCCAGAAAATAGTCATTGTTTTGGGGTCAAAAGAGCTCTTGTTTTTATATTCTTCAATATAAACAGTAGATTCATGATCGTTTAGCTTTTTCAAAAGGCCTCCTGCACTATTTTTATTTAAATGTTGTACAGCAGAGGCAAAGTGTTTTTTAAATTGCTTTGAAGCCCCTTTTGCATATACAACTTTTTTCCCATCAGGGTCAATAAACCTCAATGGATTATTCATCACATAGGCATATGGACTCCAACTATAATACTTCTCCGCCAACGGGTCTATACTGGTAAATCGGGGTACATCCATAGCTAACTGTCTAGCCTCATAATCATACCAATTCAGGGAGTTCTCCCCATCCAGCTCTTTTCCGTTGTATTTGTAAGGCTGCTTGGCCGGTTTGATATCTTGCTCAAACCCCTCTGCAAAGGACATTCCAAAAGGATAGTAATGTATCACCTGAATCGCACTGCCTGAGGCATCAGCCACCACACGGTTGTTACCGAGGTAATCTCTCAGGTAGAAGTAGTACTTACCCTCCTCGTAGAATCCTCCATCCACCAATATCCGTTTCAAAGATCCCCCTTCGTAAATCATGTTACCCACATAATCGGTCACTTTACCACCTGAGCTCTTCTTGTGATTGACTTGGAGCTTGCTTCCATCCACAGCGTAGGTATACTCATTTTCCGGCTGGCCGGTGTGGTTAAAATTTACCTTTTTAGGTAAATTTAATAAATTATATGCAGTTTAGCTGTTATTCTAAGTGTAAATTACATACTCTCCAAAAAGGAACAAAGGTGACAAATCTCTACCGTTTTTCAATATTTTTCGTTGTACACTTTTTTGTTTATGATTGTATTTCAATTGACAGTTACCAAACTTCCATCCAATAAGCAACTAAGTTTCCACTTATTAAAATTCCTTTAGTATATCCATGTTTCCAGCATTTAGGTAATCTAATATCTTCAACCGATAAAAACTTATTCTTCATAAATTTCCCTTTTTTTGATTCTAATATGTAAATATTAGCTTTTTCAAAGAACTCTGAAGGAAGTTGAGATTCAAAATAATATTGAAAATTGGGAATTGGAAGCATTTTTGAAAAATCAGAGCACTGTCTAATTTTAAATTTCGACGCATCATATATAGTAGAATCATATGCTACAACCATTAAACAAGAATCTGTAAAATGATATTCTTTTATAGACCTTTGTTTAATAATTTTCTCAAGAGTATCTATTTGTTTTCCATCATACAAGAACATCGCATGGACTTGAGTCTGATATCTAGTACTTCCAGGATAATCTACATGCAAATAAACTATTTGTAGACTATCAAAGTCAATAAAATGATTTACGAGCATTTTGGGATAGAGGGTGTATATCTCATCATAAGTTTTTTTTATATCCATCTTCTCGACTTGTGCAAAAGAATATTGACTTAAAATACATAATAAAATTAAATACAAATATTTCATTTCTTTCTATGTTTTAACAATTCACCTTTACCTTTTGTTGCAGAACTATAGCTATCCCAACTACGATAATGAATATAGGTCGTTCCTACTTCATAACTTTTACTTGTTCTTCTTTTGTGTTTCCAGAGGGAGTTTCCCAACCTATAAATTCTCTATATCGATTATCAATTGTAGCAAAGCCACCCACTGTCGCAACCATATTAAGAAGACTAAAATCAGCTGATAATGCTTCTTTTTTTTGGGGTTCTGTTTGTATATTCGCTGTATTTGGAAATATTGAATATTTCTCAGTGATCGTTGTAACCTGAGTATATTCTGCCTTTGCTGGACTATTGTTATCTGATATTCTTCTGGTTTTCTCTTGAACAACCTGTTCTACTGCCCTAATATTATAGCCATTAGTTTGTGCTAGTTCTGAAGACTCTTCTAAACTATATGACTTATTTGTAATATCGCCCATATCCCCCATCATGCTATTATCCCCAATTCTAACATACTCATTACCATTATATTCTATCCTAAAATCATGAAAATCATTCTTATAAAACAGGGTTCCATTATTTTCATCTATATACCAATCACGCCCATCTGGATCTATAAATTTCATCGGGTTATTTCCCACATATACGTACGGTGACCAGCTAAAGTAATTTTCCGCGTGTGGATCTATAGTCGTAAATCGGGATACATCCATAGCTAACTGCCTAGCCTCATAATCATACCAATTCAAAGAGTTCTCCCCATCCAGCTCCTTCCCGTTGTATTTGTAAGGCTGCTTGGCCGGT
>CAZOVL010000158.1:0-2522 GCA_964583185.1 uncultured Bacteroides sp.
AGCAAGGGGAGAAATAAATTACGCTGATTTTGATCCGGTGATTTTCCTAACATATATTGCAAGATTTTATACTATAAACATACAAAACTTTGCAACATAAAACTACACTATTTACCTGCAAATCAAATGATTATATATTTATTAAGGAGCAACTAGATACCCAAACAGGTAATTACATCGACGAAAATGTAGGTAGATGCAACAGAGAAAACAAATGTGGTTATCATTTTACCCCTAAAGCTTTTTTTTCAATCTCTTGGAGGTTACCAACAGGTAAAACAGATAGAAAAAAACAAAAACAAGAGACTGCTGCGAAAATTCAAGTCATAGAAGAAAGCGTTTTTAATCAAAGTGTACAAAACTATCAGTACAGTAATCTATACCTGATTTTAATCCATAAATTTAATAGAGAAATGGTAGATGGGGTTTTTCAAAGATATAGAGTAGGTTTTTCTAGGCAATGGAATAATAGCACTTTGTTTTGGTACTTAGATTCAAAAGGAAGAATTAGAGATGGAAAGATTATGCTGTATAACTTAAAAACAGGGACGAGAGTTAAAAAGCCTGTTGCTTGCATTACATGGGTACATTGTTGTTTAAAACTTGAAAACTTCCAATCTTTCAATGGATTATATGGAGAGCATCTATTAATTGATAAAGAAAAACCGGTAGCTCTTGTTGAGAGTGAAAAAACAGCACTGATAGCCAGTATCTGTATACCTGAATACCTCTGGCTTGCAACAGGAGGGCTAAGTAACTTAACTTCTCAAAGGCGTGATGCTTTGAAAGATAGAACTGTTATTTTGTTTCTGGATATAAATGGCTACGAGCTTTGGAGGAAAAAAGCTTTTGAACTTTCGGATACTATTCGGGTCAGTGTCTCCGATTATTTAGAAAAAGTTGCAACAGCGAGTGATAGAAAGGAGGAACTGGATTTAGGGGATTATTTACTAGAGAATAATTCAAATTATTAATCGAACTCACGTTAAAATAAATTGCAGACAATATTAAAGTGAATCAACTAGATAAAATAAAAAGAGGGTGTAACAATTCAATTATGAGACACCCTCTTTGGTAAAATAAGACTATTGCATCTTTTTCATACTTATCTCTATTTCTTTGTATAAAGAAAATTTGGTTTTTATATATTCACTTTTGTTACATAGCTTGTTATCTAAGATTTTTTTGAATTCATTATAATTATATTTCAAGCTAGAAGTTCCATCTTCTTTGAAGAAAAACTCTGAGCCTAAAATGTCAGCATATGATTTCATCAGTTGATTGTTTTTTTCAAAATACGACAAAATAAATTCAGTATCTGTTAATAAAATTGACAGGCAAGGAATCGCTAGCATATCCGATATATATCCATCTGAATTTGACACTATGCCATTAAAGGTGTAAAAATACAATGCTTTGATACCAGTATCAGAATGTAAATGAGAAAGAGTATCCAGCAAAACTCTACTCTTTTCATTATCTTTTATTTTAATATCCCCTGCAATAAAACAAAGTATATTTTTGTTGACCAAATCATTAGAAATAATATTATTCTGTTCTTCCTTGGATAAATTTTCCCAATAAAGAAATTGAGAATTAGAGAAAAAACATAAGATTAACAACAAATACCTCATATCCCAAATATTAGCGATTAGTTAAATTGTTTAATAAGTTATCTATATATTTCAGCCAGTGATTAACTTCTTGTTGGGAAACCTCATACCGAACTCTGACTTCAATTAAGTTATTTCCTGTAGGTTCTACAATTCTTTTTAAATCATTTTTAACAGTAACTCTACCTGGTGTTTCAAGTACATCTGCCCTTTGTAAAGCGTTAGTTGTTTCTTGAAAGGTAACCATATCTGTATCATAAGCACGCAAACAACCATGTGTTTTCTTTAATTGGGGATTTTCCACAGCAGTCTAGCTGTCAGTTTGAAGGTTATATCTTTCTTGTCTACCTCCATGAATTCTAATTGCTGACCTACCAGACTCTACTATTTCCCCACTTTCTCCATTCATATTCAATCTTGCATTTGGTCCATATGCTACTCTGTCTCCACCTGTTATCCATGGATAGCTATCAGGTATGTCATATGTACCAAGAGGTGTGTCTGAATTTCTTAGTAGTCGATCTCTACCTCCAGCTCCTTCAGCTCTGATATCAAATCGATAGAGCTCTTTGGCCTCCCTCTTCTTAACGATAGCGAGACCATATCCATGAACAGACCGATCTTTGTATAAATGCACATCAACATCCCACATTCCTGTAGGATCTATCCTTCTCAATGGATTATTACGAACATAGACGGACTCCACGAATAATACATTTCTGCTTTGGTATCTACAGTAGTAAACCTAGGTACATCCATAGCTAACTGCCTAGCTTCATAATCATACCAATTCAGGGAGTTCTCCCCATCCAGCTCTTTTCCGTTGTATTTGTAAGGCTGCTTGGCCGGTTTGACACCTTCCTTCTCATACCCCTCTGCAAAGGACATCCCAAAAGGATAGTAATGCGT
>CAZOVL010000159.1:0-2417 GCA_964583185.1 uncultured Bacteroides sp.
AAATGTATTAGCTTAAAAACAAGAATAGTTCGTTTTTTTATAGTGGAAAAACTGTATCAACATTAATAAAACAAGTATTTTTGTCTTGAATATATCATATGAATAAAGGAAATGGATATACTTAAGTTCTGTTAACTCATGAGATAGTGTGAAAAAAATATAGAAGAGTTTACATTTAGAAATGTAATCTTGAAATATGTATTAATAAGAGCCGTTTTAATTTTTATATTAAAGAGCTCTTAAAATTATATAAAAAAGTCAATAGTCATTCAGTTCTTTATGTTTCTCTTAGTGGTATTAATCTATACATCTATAGATTTAAAATCTTCTCATATATTTATAAAAGGCATAAATAGTTTGATAAATTCCGAATGAAACAAAAGCCTTAGATAATAAAAATAAGGCTTTACCTTTTAAATTATATTCTTCTATATTTTGACTATTAAAAACATTTAGAATGTTTAAAAATTGGTCTATAATGTTTACCCATGAACAGGATAGAATTAATTCATTATGATAAACTAGATGATAATTAGGAAATCCAAAAGAAATTATGAGTAATGTAAATAGAATTGTAGTGCCTATTGTAAAAATAAAACCTCTTACAAAACTCAAATCATACTTATTAGAAACCTTTAGTAAGGACAAAACAAAGTTATCTTGATTATATCCTTTTTTCAACTTATCAAATTCTATAGCCCGCAACTTTAATGCATCAATTTGATTGTTTGATTTAATTGCTGAGTCTTTGAGGATAAGAGCGGTTCTTTGATCTTTAATAGTTTTATTCATTTTCCCCAATCCTCTTTCACCTATTTCGATAGATCCCTTATTTATAGAGTTTAAAAATGTAACTTCATTTAAAGTGTTTTTAAGTAAGTGAATAAGTCCTCTATTACAAACACCTTTGAATTTCATTGAGCCTATTATGTTGTTCCAAATTCTAATAATTGAATCTGATTCAATGGCAGTAAGTGAAAAGTCAAGTGTTTCTATTTTAGCATATTCTATACCCAAGTCTTTTGCGATAATACTATTGGTTAATAATAGTTTGTTTATTTTGTATTGGCATATTTCATCAAAATAAATTCTACTTATACTATAAAGATGAAGTCTATCACATAGTATTATAGAGCACTTGATGTTTTTTAGCATAAAATTCCCTTTGATAATGGAGTTGTTTAAATCTACATAATTGTTAGGGTTTTTATTATTGTTTTGTATGTTGAAATTAATAACTTCTAACTTACCATTAATATGTATATCATTTAGTAATAAGTTGCATGGTGTTTTGACATGTTTTATAAAAAAATCATTATAGAATTTGCTATTTGTAAAACGTATAAAGTTTTCTATTATAACTTGTTTATTAATAGTCAAATATGATAATATACATCGTTTTTTAAATATTGAGTTATGAAAGTCTAAATGCAGACCATCAAATGTACTATTCTGTATTATTAGATCTCTGTTAAAGTTAGAAAAAGAAAATCCTCCGCAGTCTTTTAAGGAACATCTGTTTATATACAATTCTCCATTCCATCTACTTAACCCCATGTTGCCTCCTTTTATAGTTGTGTTTGAAAGTTTTACATCTTTTTGAAATATTGTTGAAGAAAACCAGATAGTTCTTATAAAGCTATTAAAACAGACAATTTTTTTAGTTACTATTACATGGTATACTCGACTTGTATCTGTATTTGATTGGGTATCTGGCTCCTGAACATAATCCACTTTTCCTATAAAATAGTGGAAAGAAAAAGATATAGGTTTCTTATCTTCATCGTATAAATCTATATAGCAATCAGATAAGTCAATATAAATATCATCATTCTGTTTTTTGCTTCCAGCTTCTTGTTTAACAAATCCTTTCTCGATATGAGCGATAAGATCATCTATTGTGGTTATATGATGTTTTTTTGAAGAGGGTTTTGTGCAACTATTCATAGACGATAGGGTTTTGATTAAAATATTCACTCCAAAAAGCAATTGTTTTTTCGAGGATATAGGTTAGGTTGTATTGGCTTCCATCTTCTAAAACCACAACTAGCCTATGATTGTCGAAATTAGAGCTAAAATCACTACTAAATGAACCTGTTGCTTTGGCTTTTTTAATAAAGGTTTTAGGCCTATTTAGTGTTTTGTGTTTTTTAGAGTTTGCTATATCATGCATGATTTTTAATTCAGGGCATTTTTCAAATAGTGATAACCTGAAAGTCCCTAAATCATCTTTTCTATCCCATACCCAGTCAGCTAACTCCCATATACTAGCACATATATTATTAGCTTTGAAGCTAATTGTGTCATCTTTTAGAAAGTCGGAGTACTCAGCTAAAACTTCTTTATACTTTTCCTTAGGATTCTTTGCTCCAAAACTTACATTGTTCATATTCATAGTATCTGGATTTATTTTTTCT
>CAZOVL010000160.1:0-2411 GCA_964583185.1 uncultured Bacteroides sp.
TCCATACCTACTTGATTCACAGGTGTTCTTGGTGGATAAATACACTCTTTTAATTCTTCATCTTTTAAAATTATCTTGAATTTTATATCGTTGTAATTAGGCATTTTGTTATTAGGCTCATAATGTTTTTCTATTTCTTTGTCTAACTTCCTAGCAATATCAGGGTTTTTAATAATTAAAGATTGTAATTCCATATGTTCTTCGCAGTAATATTTATGGAACTGGATTGTTCCACTTTCTCCCCTGTATTTTTCAAGGTTCCCAATAGGCTCATACTTCCCAAAATTGCTAATATTAGTATTAGTGTTATTAGGGTTTGAAGTGTGTATTCCTTTACTCTGTCCTTCCAATTCGGCTTTTCTATCCTCGCTATATCCCTTGTCAATTCCTTCAGAACTTCCAATCTCTCCTTCTCGCTCTTCTGTATTATTTCTTCCGATTCCTTTATCGTTCTCGTTGTTAATCGTTCTACTTCGTTCAGATATTCCTTTAACATCTTGTTTGAATCCCTCGTTATTTCTATCGTTGTATCTGTCTTTTGATTCATCTGATTTTCCAAAATATTCTGTTTGTCTCTCAAGGTTTCCATGCTCGATATCAACTCGAATATTCTCTTTGTCATAACCTCTTGATTTGCCAATATTCCGTTCATCTGTTCTTGGTTTAGAGTTTTCTCCGTTTCTTTCAAGTCCTTTAACTGGTTCGCTTTCTCCATATCTTCTAATGTCAGGCTCATTTAATTCTCCTTCTTTCTCTGTTGTTTTCCCTTGCTTGAAGCCATTCTTAAAATCATCTCCACTTACTTTTTCTAATTTTTTTGTTTCAGTTTCTAGCACTTTTAGTTTTTCTTTGTTCTTTTCAATATTTTTCAGTATTCCCTCTTTGCCTAAATCTTCATCACTAAAAGTTTTCTCTAAGTTGCTTGTCCTTACTTTTCTTAAATTACCATTTTTATCTTTTGTATTTGGTATTAAAAAGGTATAACTGCTCTTTGTATTCCTTGATAATTCATAGCCTTTTTCTTTCATATTTTTCAAAAACTCATTTTCATTTAGTGATGTTTTTGTTGTTTGATTAACTGTTATTGCCAAATCTGCAAGATAGCTTTTACCCTCACCTAGTGAGTGTTTTTTAAGCATTTCCCATTTATCCTTATCCCATGTTCTAATATGACCTTTTTCTGCATTTTTTACAGGAACAATTAATTCATGTTTTTTTGAAATTTCATTGCTAAATTCTTTAAGTTCCCTAAGTTCTTGATGGCTATGTTGCCACTTGTAGCCTGTTTCCATATTTACCGAATTTATAATTAGGTGATTGTGAGGGTTTTTTGTATCTGTATGTGTTACAACTAAGACTTGAAAGCCTTTGAATTTATCATGTTCTAGAAATTCGTAGGCTAATTCATGGGCTTTTTCATAAGTCAATTTCCCACTTTCAAGGTCTTTTGGGTTAAAGGATTGGATAAAATGTTTGTATGGTATTCCATCTTCTTTTCGCCACATATTTTTCACCATATTCATTTCCTCTAGAGCATTTTCAGGATTCATTAAATCCACTCCACCTATAATCTTTTCTCCCTTTGCAGTTTTAGTTGCATAGCCAATCACTCCACCTAAAGACTTCCCTGTTTTTCCTGCCTTAATGATTGCCATATCTTATCCACTTCCTTTTTTAATGGCTCAAAATTTTGTTCTACCAACTTCCCACTATTAATTTTTCTAGCTATTTGATTTAAATTAACCCCGATCCTAATAAGTTCCAAATGAACTTTTTCATATTCGGAAATAACTTTAACTTGTCTTTTTGTAATTAAAGCTATTAAAAATTCATTTTGGTTTAAGCCTGTTTTTTCTTGTTTGCTTTTAAAAATTTCATATTCTTCATCACTCAATCTTAGAAGAATTTGATTTTTTCTTTTTCTGTTCATGCTCATAATCTCGCCACCTTTTTTAATGTTTTTTATTCTCTTTGACTTGGAATTTGTCAAAGTGGAGATTTATAACACATTGATAAATTGGAAAGTCTATACACTTTTTAATGCCTTTTGCCAACTATGGCAAAGGGATAATTAAAGTGCCGAAGGGGGGCTTGGGGGAATCCCCAACAAGTATTAATGGATAGCCGAAAGGCTAACCATTAATGGAACTTGCCATAAGACCCCATATAGTAACCCACCTAGAGTGTATCAATTTTATCCGACACCCACAAGGTCGGGTAAAGTTGATATACAAAAGTTAGTAATCACTTTTTATTAATCGCTTTTTAGTGTTAGCGATAACCCTTATTTATTCTGCTCGGGTTTTGGCAGTAAAGGACATTTTTAGTGGGTATAAAGACAAACAAAGAATTTTCTAATGTCTTAGAAAGCCTTGTGTGGCTTGGTTTCTTTGCTATATTCTTGTTTTTTT
>CAZOVL010000161.1:0-2320 GCA_964583185.1 uncultured Bacteroides sp.
CTAGGACCGAAGGCCTGTCGGTCTAGGACTGAAGGGTGCTCGGTCTAGGACCGAAAGGCATTGGGTCTAAGACCTACTTTTTCCATCGTCTGAATATTGATTTATTTTTCTTCTTTCTTTATACTTTTAGAGAAAAAATATCGGCTTAATTCCACAAGACAACTTGAAAAGTGATAGAAGTAAAAAAGAAGGGGATAAGTTGAATTCCACTTACCCCCTTCTGCTATATTGGTCAATCTTTAATTAACAACTATAGTTGTTTAAAGAAATCATTTCCCTTATCGTCCACTAAAATGAAAGCAGGGAAGTTTTCTACTTCAATTTTATAGATAGCCTCCATACCCAACTCAGGATATTCAATGCATTCAATGCTCTTGATGTTTTGCTGAGCTAAAACAGCAGCAGGACCACCAATACTACCTAAATAAAATCCTCCGTATTTCTTGCAAGAATCCGTTACAGCTTGACTTCGGTTTCCTTTAGCCAACATCACCATACTGCCTCCATTGCTTTGGAACAACTCTACGTAAGGGTCCATACGACCAGCAGTAGTGGGGCCCATAGAACCGGAAGCCATTCCTTTAGGTGTTTTTGCAGGACCGGCATAATAAATAGGATGATCTTTGATGTATTGAGGAAGCCCCTCTCCTCTATCTAAACGCTCTTTAAGTTTAGCGTGAGCAATATCACGACCTACAATAATAGTTCCTGTTAAAGATAAACGAGTAGAAACAGGATGTTTGGATAACTCTTTCAAAATATCCTTCATCGGTTGATTCAAGTTAATCTTAACTGCTTCTCCTTCGCCTTCCTGACGTAGTTCTTCAGGTATATATTGTCCGGGATTTTCCTCTAACTTCTCAATCCAAATACCCTCTTTGTTAATCTTACATTTAATGTTACGATCGGCAGAACAAGAAACGCCCATCCCTACAGGACAAGAAGCACCGTGACGTGGTAAACGAATTACACGTACATCGTGAGCAAAATATTTACCTCCAAACTGAGCACCTAAACCTATTTTATATGCCTCTTCAAGTAATACTTGCTCTAGTTCAATATCACGGAAAGCTCTCCCTCCTTCGTTTCCTGTAGTAGGTAGATTATCATAATATTTGGCTGAAGCTAATTTAACAGTTTTCAAATTGGTCTCGGCAGATGTTCCTCCAATTACAAAAGCAATATGATAAGGAGGACAAGCAGCAGTACCCAAAGATTTCATTTTATCTACCAAAAAAGGAACCAAACGTTCTGTAGTTAACAGTGCTTTAGTTTCTTGGTATAGGTAAGTTTTATTTGCTGAACCTCCCCCTTTGGTTATACATAAAAAGTCATAGGAGTCACCTTGTGTAGCATAAAGGTCTATTTGAGCAGGTAAGTTTGTCCGGGTATTTTGCTCTGTGTACATATCCAAAGGTACATTCTGAGAATAGCGAAGATTTTCTTCTGTATACGTTTTATACACTCCCTCAGATAGAGCTTCTTCATCACAACCTTCAGTCCAAACTTGTTGACCTTTCTTTCCTACAACAATTGCCGTACCTGTGTCTTGGCAGAAAGGCAATTTTCCTTTTGCCGAAATCTCGGCATTACGCAAAAAAGTAAGTGCAACATATTTATCATTCTCACTGGCCTCAGGATCGCTTAGAATCTTTGCTACTTGTTTTTGGTGTTCAGGACGCAGTAAAAAAGAGACATCTCTAAACGCAGCATTAGCCATTTTTGTTAACCCTTCAGCTTCAATTTTCAAGATTTCTTTTCCTTCAAATTCTGCAACTGAAACGTGTTCTTTTGTTAATAAGTAATACTCTGTAGAATCTTTCTCCATTGGGAAAGGTTCTTGATACTTAAATGGAGGTGTTTTAGCCATTTTATTTATTCGTTTTTAGAAATTATAATAATGTTGTATTATTCTATTATTTTAAGTTTAATGCCAACTGTCCAATGCGATTAATCAATTCTTCACCCAAGGCTGTTTTTTCATCAATATGATCGAGTACAGTGGTAACAAAAGGATTACTTTCAAAAACTCCACGCACTTGTTCAAAGTCTTGTTTCATCTCATCAACCGAACCATCAGCCCCAAAACTAATCATTGAATTCAATGAGAACTCTTTCTTTGCATCATTATATACTTGCCAATCTAGATTTACCACACATTCTTTCCAACTATTTACAATGCGAACAATATCTTTAGCCGTAATGGCTTCAGCAGATAAATTATAAAAAGACAGGATTTTGTGGTATGCCCAGGTCCACTCATAGGAGTAATAGTTAGTGTGCATCTCATAGAACCGAGCATTAACCTCATCTAAATCAA
>CAZOVL010000162.1:0-2298 GCA_964583185.1 uncultured Bacteroides sp.
TTTGCCAAAGGCGTGAAGAAAAAGGGTGCAGTACTCCGTGAAAAAGTACAAGCTGTTTGAGCGAAGCGAGTTCTTGGACTTTAGGAGAACTATGCTCTTTTTTAGTCTTTGGCGAACAGACTTGATCTTTTTAGGTTCCTTTTTTATCAAGAGAAAAGGAACAATAGCCATTAGGTACAACCTAAAATAGAACTGCAATAAAGTAAACTTGACTTTTCTACTTACTTTTATCAAGAGCTAAAAGGAACAAAAGTCATTAGGTGGCAGCCTAAACATAAACAGAACTATAATCCCCATTTATTTTAAATTTCTTTTTTAGAAAAGCAAAAAAGGAGAGACGAATTATAAATCTTTCAAAAGAACCTCTCCGGCTTTGGAGTCTCTGAAATCTTTCACTGCGATTAGTGTCTTCCATTCATTACTAAACACATCTTTCGAGTCGATCTTAAAGTCTTCAGAGCCATATGACTCAATTTTATCAAGTAGAAACCCTACCGATAATTTACTGATGGCAATGGAGGGTTGATAACCGATCTCTTCACTCTTTTTATCCGATAGTACCTCGTGAATCAGACCAATCTCCTGTAGCTCATAGAGTGTTTGATTGGTTAGTCGTAAAGGAATTTGATGCTCCAGAGAGATTTGTCGGGCAGTATATGGAGGTTCATTATTTTCAAATCGCTTACAGATGAGCGACATAATTAAAATCGCAATAAAGTCCTTGTATCTTCTGCTGATGTTTCGTGTATCTTTATCAAAATCAAAGTGCGCAATATTCTGTGAGGTAAAAGAGAGTTGGGCACCAAAAAGACAGATGGTCCACGACATTTGAAGCCATAATAAAAGTAAAGGTATGGCAGCAAAACCTCCATAGATGGCATTGTACTTGGTTACCCATATCTGACCACTAATATATACGTATTGAAAGAGTTGAAAAATTGTACCTGCCAAGATTCCGGCCACCAAGGCGGGTTTAATCTTAACCTTTGTATTTGGCATAAAGACATAGAGCCCTGTAAACATAATCCAGGTAATTATAAAAGGAACCATACGGATTATAAACTTAGAGAATGGGGCCAATAAGGCAAACTCTTCAATTTTCTGAGCAATCGATGTAATGAAGATAGAGGTTCCACTGGATAGAATAAGAAAAACAGGAAGTAACAAAAGAACGGAGAAGTAATCTGTTATCTTTCTATACATTGAGCGTCCTTTTTTTATTTGCCAGATGTTATTGAAGGTAATCTCGATGTTGTTAATCAGTTTCAATACAGTCCATAACAACATAATCACACCCACTCCAATGAAAACTCCCCCTTTACGGGCTTTGGATAAATAGGTGTCAGCCATTCCTATAATCTCTTCCAATGCATTGTTATCAATACTTAACCCTTCAAATATTTGGCTTTTTACAATGTTGTCAAATCCAAAACTGCCTGCTATGGCAAAAAGTAAGGCCAGGATGGGAATAAGTGCTAAAAGTAAGTTGTAGGTTAATGCAGCCGCTTTGGCATTGATGCGTTGACCATTGAACTTTTCTATGGTGATATAGGTTGTTTTGATGATGTTATATATAGAAAAGGTTCTTTTATCCACTTCATCCTCAGTGACTCTCCATATATCATAGGTGAGGAACTTCAATAGTTTTTTTATCTTCTCTATCATAATTCTGTTGTGTAAAATGAAAAAACAGTTGGGCTATAAGCCGGGTTCTGTGTCCTACCGAAGCAGGATATCTGTCATTTATCTACGTATGATGTCACCATCATACTCTAGCAATCTACCCTCCGACATGGAACGAGCCGCTCTCCTTAGCGTCGGTTTACATGATCTTACAACTCCTGAGGTGTACAGCTTGCATATCACTATACAACTGGTGAGCTCTTACCTCACCTTCTCACCCTTTCCTACAAGTAGGTGGTTCTTTTCTTCTACACTACTTAATCCTCACGGACTACTTTCTGTTAAAAAGCAGGATGCCCTATGTTGCCCGGACTTTCCTCTTGTAGCTTTCACTACCAGCGACAGATCGCCCAACTGTGTTAATGCAAAAATACAAACTAATTTTAGTTATTACTAAATTTAGTTTTATTAAAAAGTCTCTTCTTTTTATTTCTTTGTTCTTTTTTTCGAAAATCATTTCTCTTTATCTTTTTTTGGACTTTTTCAAAAGTGATTTTTAGAAATAACTCTGATTCTAGTTCTGTTTGTGTTTTAGGCTGCAACCTAATGGCTTTTGTCTGTTTTTCTCTTGAAAGAAAAATAGACGGAAAAAGTTCAAGTCTGTTCGCCAAAGGC
>CAZOVL010000163.1:0-2204 GCA_964583185.1 uncultured Bacteroides sp.
AAACAGTGGAATACACTCCTTTTTCATAATTGTAAGAGTCTCCTTCATCTTCATACCAAACAAAAGAAGCATTTGTTCCTCCATAGATGTGTAGCTCCAACTTATCATCCGGATACTCCAAAGCATATTGTTTTACTTCTGCTAAAGGTATAATGGAGCCGGCTTTTACATAAATGGGTAAAACATCTAAAACATTTAATTGATTATGAAAGGTACCTCCGGGAAAAACGGTACCGGTCCAGAAATCATACCAATACTTCCCTTTATGTTCCGGTAGATATGTGGAAACATTTTTATCTTCTAAATAGGAATGAAATACCGGACGAATTAAAAGTGAAGAACCAAACATATAGGAGTTATCAATATTAAAGGTATTGGCATCACTTCCAAAATCCATAGCTAACCCTCGCAATAAAGTATAATGATTGGCTGTTACCTGATGAGAAAGCGAGTAAATATAGGGAAGCAAACGATATCTTAATTTTATATACTTAATCTGATTATCGTAATAAGCTGTTCCTTCATTACCAAATTGCCACACTTCACGAGGAATATTGGTACCATGAACACGGAAAATAGGAGTAAAAGCCCCAAATTGGAACCAACGTGAATATAGTTCTTTATATGCTGCACTCTGTAATCCACCAGGATATTGAGCGTCACGATCGGTAACAAAAAAACCACCTGTATCTGAGGTCCAATAAGGAATGCCAGACATTGACAAGTTCAGCCCGGCGCTTAATTGTTTGTGCATATTTTCCCAAGAAGCAGAAACATCACCCGACCAAACAGCTGTTCCATAATGCTGTTGTGAGGCAAATGCTGAACGAGTTAGAATAAACACTCTTTTCTGATCCGATTCCATACGTAAATGATGATAAAAGTCTTTCATCATTTCTAAGGAATAGGTATTTAAATACCTATGAAAACTACCCATATAAGTTTTACCGGCAGATTTTACTCTTTCCTCTTGTTTTAACTGAGTAAAACCATCTCTAAAAGAAGGTTCTGTTGCATCCATCCACCAAGCATCAATTCCAGTATTGTAAAGACCACTCTTTAAGTAGCTCCAAAATATATCACGAGCAGCAGGATTATAGGCATCAAATACTTTATACCCGGCCCAAGTTGGTTCATCAAATAGGGCACCAATTGAATCTAAAGAGTGATAAACCTTGGTTTTCTGCCCAAAACCTGGCCATACAGACAACATAACGTGTACACGATCTTCATTTTGCAAATCACTTATAACTTGCTTTGCATTATTAAAATGTTTTGAATCAAAGCTTAAGCTATTCCAGTGAGGTTTATCTCCCCAATATTCCCAATCTTGAACAATATTATCCAAAGGAATTTCTCGTTTTCTATATTCTTTAACTACACTCCTCAATTCATCAAATGATTTATAACGTTCTTTGGATTGCCAAAAACCATACACCCATTTACCAAACATAGGAACATCTCCCGTTAAAAATCTATACCCCGATATCACTTCATCCATATTCTCTCCATAGACAAAGTAATAGTCAGAAGCATCACCCACTTCAGAAGTAAAGGAATAACCTTCTTCATTGTCTTCAAACCTTGAAGAAGAGTAGTTGTCCCATAAAACACCATACCCATTCGTTGATAATAGAAATGGATTAACAATATCTTTGTTAGATTGTAGTAGCAAAGCTTTCTTTCCTCTATAATTCATTATTCCATCCTGGTATTGTCCCAAACCATAGATAGCCTCATCTGCAGAAGGAATAAACCCCTGTGTTATCTCTAAACAAGATTCTCCACCTACTTCGTGCTTCCGAAAAACTCTTGCTGTTTTATTTTCTTTTTCTTTCAATAATAAACGTCCGGTCAAGACCTCGTAAAAACGAAAAGAGGCATTTTCCTTATCAAAAGAAACACGAATGTCATTGGTTGCAAAAAGATACTCTTTCTCATTTTCAGTATAAGTATAAGATTGAAAAGGCACATCCTCTTTATTAACCACTAATCGTTGGGTTACTAGTGTATCACCCTCTGGAAAAGAAAGTATTCTCACACTTTTTGAAGACAAAAATTCAACTTGATACTGTATTCCATCGTATATAAAAAGGTTTTTTGTCTTTTCTTTTTCTAAAAAAGAACAACTTTGAAAAAACAACATGCAGGAAAGAAAAACAGAGTAATATAAAAACTTCATAGGTCGTATGTTATTTAACAGT
>CAZOVL010000164.1:0-2102 GCA_964583185.1 uncultured Bacteroides sp.
ATTCACTCTCAGCCTCAACAAGGTACTACAGTTACGCTTTGGTTTTAAGAAGAGAAAGGGAGAATTTAAAAATCAAGATATAAAGTTTCATCTTTATTATCCCAAATCTCACTAAATTCAGAAAAACTCTCTAAGGGATTTTGAGTTACTATAGAACTAATTCCTTTAAGAGATGCAATCACTAATTCCCTGTCATCACTACTTAGTGCCTTTTCTAATATAACATAATGCGAATTTAGAGCTTTTTGACGCTCTCCAAAGACTAAAATCAAAATATCTTTCATCAACTCATATTTTTTTGTGATTTCTGAAAGAGTTCTATTGTTCTGAAACTCTAATTCTTTTATTTGAGCCGAAAGTCGTTTATTTTCGAGCCAAGCATCTTGTACTTTACTAATAAAATCAGGGTTATTTTTAAAAAAATCAATTGTGTTTTTAATACAACTAATAGCTGTTTTTTTTATATTATTCTTATTATCACACATAATTATTTATTATTTTGATTGATTTATTCTATTATATTCTAAACATAAAGTCATTAAATGATGTACATCTTCCTTAAATTCTTTAGTTTGTATATATTGATTGTTTTTTCTATTTACAAATAAATAATTATATACGCCAGGTTCCCCAAAAATCCTCAACCTCAATGGTTCATAAGATTGAATAAAAGCCTTATTACACATAACTAAAGATGAAAGAATTTCCGATTTTCTTAATAATTGAACTTTATAATTCATTATTATACTTATACGATTATTAATGTGTGTTATAGTATCTAGAATACTTTGTTCTGCTTGTAACAAACACTCCTTGGTATCTTTATTCATTTGATAAACAGTAGTTGCCGCATTTATTACAAGATCAACACCAGTCTCTACTAAAGTAAACATAAAAGCATCTTCTACATCATCTTTACTCATCACTTCTGATTCTGAAAAATACCTATTAATATTATTATTTATACTATTACCCAAACTCGAGAAAAACTCATCTGAATTAACACTAACACTACCAACAGCCTCAACACTAAAAGATTTAAGGTGCTTCATTTTATCTTTTTTATCTTTCACTACAAATTGCTTCTTAGATTTTACCTTTTTTTTACCCAAAAAGATTAACTCTTTTGCTAGATATAAATTTCTATAAGATGCTTTTCTTGCTGTATTTAAATAATTATCTAATCTCTTTCCTTTATAAGATAACTCCTTAGTTATTTCTTCTAAAATGGATACGCTAGCCATCAAACAACGTAACCTATCTTTTTTTTGCTCTAATCTAGAAAATTTACCTAAAGTTATTATGTTTTTACCTGTTCTTTTTAACCCTCCTAAAAAACTAGTGTCTTTTTCTTCATCTTCAATGATGTAATCACTATCGTTCAATACATCAAGACACACTTCAATATCAGCGTCAACATGTTTAACAAATTCTGATAACTCTTTATAAAATTCCTCAACTTGTAAATCCTCTCCATTTAAAATAGCATCAGTTTCAAAATGTCTTCTATAATAAACATTGTTATATTTATAGACATGATAAGGAAGTGCTATTAAATCACAAACTAGCAGTATCAAAAGTGTCCAAAATATTAATTGAGAAATATAAGTGTAGTTAACTGATGTATATAATAGAACGGGAGTATACAAATGAGTTAACAAAATATTAAAATTCAACATTAATAAAAATAAAGAAAGAATTAAGGTTATACCACCCCAAAAATATCTTTTTATATAGAATGAATGTAAGCCCCATATTCCTCCTAACATAAAAATTAAATAAACCTTCCATAAACTCAATGGCTTTGCCCTGTCATTTCTGGATATTTTAACAACAAAAAAACTCATCAATAAAACAAACAAAAAGAAAGCTACTAGAATAAATATTTTCATAGATGTACTGATTTATATTCATTTACTCGTTAACAATTAATATCACCACAAACATATAATTATTTTAACAAATATCATTATAAAACAAAAAAATAAACGAGTAATTATTAAAACACATCCCCCTTACTTGATTTATTATTAAACTTACTTGACTCTATTCCATGCCTTAATCATTTTATATGACTAGGACTAGAATAGCAAACTTTGTTA
>CAZOVL010000165.1:0-2060 GCA_964583185.1 uncultured Bacteroides sp.
AACTTTCAAAAGTACAAATTGAAGAATATTAAAAACATAAAAAGAATCATGAGAAAAATTACTATTTTAATGACATTTGCTGTGGCTTTAGGTCTGGCTTCATGCACAGCACAGGCACCTAAAGCTAACTTGAAATCACAAGAAGACACATTGGCTTATTCTATTGGAGTGGCACAAACTCAAGGCTTAAAAGATTATTTAATTGGTCGTGTAGGAGTGGATTCAACTGACTTAGATCAGTTTGTAAAGGGAGTTATTGAGGGTGCAAACAAAACTAGTAAGAAAGAAATTGCTTACCTTACCGGATTGCAAATTGGCCAACAAATATCAAATCAAATGTTGACAGGAATAAATAATGATTTATATGGTGCTGATTCTAAAGATGGACTCTCTAAAGATAATTTAATGGCAGGTTTTTTAGCCGGCTTTAATGAAAACAAAAACATTATGTCTTTGGAAGAGGCTCAAGGTTATGCTCAAATCAATTTTGAAAAAGTGAAAGAGGGTATAGTTGAGAAAAAATTTGCTGATAATAAAGCAGAAGGAGAGAAATTCTTAACAGAAAATAAAACGAAAGAAGGAGTTGTAACTACTGAAAGTGGTTTGCAATATAAAATAATTACAGAAGGAAAAGGTCAAGTTCCTACTGAAGATGTGAAAGTGAAAGTACATTATAAGGGAACACTGATTGATGGAACAGAATTTGATAGTTCTTATGAAAGAGAAGAGCCTTCTGAGTTTTCACCAAATCAAGTTATTGCCGGATGGAAAGAAGCATTAACTTTAATGCCTGTAGGTTCAAAATGGGAGTTATATATTCCACAAGAATTGGCTTATGGAGCTAGAGAATCCGGTAAAATTCCTCCTTTTTCTACTTTAATCTTTGAAGTTGAATTATTGGGTATTGAGAAATAGTTTACAGCTATATAAGAGATAGAAGAGAGCTATTAATAGCTCTCTTTTTTTTTCTTTTTATGCTATAAGAGTATCCGAATTAAAATAAATTCTTATATTTGCTTACATTTTGATATTAAACCTTGATTTTTTTATTTGGTTATGGTAAAAATAGATAAACTAGACAGACAAATATTAGATATCATTTCACAAAACGCTCGTATACCATTTAAGGATGTTGCTGCACAATGCGGCGTTTCCAGAGCTGCCATTCATCAACGTGTACAACGCTTGATTGATTTGGGAGTGATAGTAGGTTCAGGATATAATGTAAATCCTAAGACTTTAGGATATACTACTTGTACTTATGTTGGAATTAACCTGGAAAAGGGCTCAATGTATAAAAGGGTAGTGGATGAACTAAATAAAATACCCGAAGTAGTGGAGTGTCATTTTACAACAGGGACTTATACGATGTTGACAAAGGTATATGCTCAAGATAATGAGCATTTAATGGACTTATTAAACAATAAAATGCAACAAATTCCCGGTGTTATTGCAACTGAAACCCTTATTTCGTTGGAGCAGAGCATCAAAAAAGAAATACCTATCTTATTGGAAAGTGATCGGGAGAAGAAGGGAGAGGAGCAATGATTGAGTGGTTAGGTGAGTATCAGTTGTCGGGACTCTTTATTGGTATTTGTACTTTCCTTATTATTGGGTTATTTCACCCTATTGTTATAAAAGCAGAATATTATTGGGGAACTAAAAGTTGGTGGTTGTTTCTGGTTTTAGGAGTTGTTGGCGTTATAGGTTCATTGTTTATAACTGAAATACTGTTTTCCTCCTTATTAGGTGTTTTTGCATTTTCCTCTTTTTGGTCAATTAAAGAGATTTTTGAGCAAGAGGAGCGTGTAAGGAAAGGTTGGTTCCCTAAAAATCCAAAAAGGAAATATCCCTTTTAATAAAAAATGGAATGTTTTTTAAGCAAAAATTTGCACTATAAAACAAAATATGCTACTTTTGCTTTCGCATTAGAATGAACAATGCATGGGCTTTTAGCTCAGTTGGTTAGAGCAACAGACTCATAATCTGGAGGTCCCTGGTTCAAGCCCAGGATGGCCCACAAAAAAAGACACTAATTTTAGTGTCTTTTTTTGTTTTAT
>CAZOVL010000166.1:0-2053 GCA_964583185.1 uncultured Bacteroides sp.
AGCAAATTATGCCAAAGACAAGGACTTACGACATAAGAATACCTTATCGGATATGAAGCTTTCTGTGGGATTAAACTATAAGTTAAATCGCTTTCTTGATTTAGGAGCTAATTATTCTTATAGAAGAAGAAACGAAAGTGTTACGTTTAACACCTATGGAACGAGTGAAAGACTATACAATTCATTAATCAGTTATGGAGCTTTTATGGGGAAAATAGCCTCTTTTGAGGGTACTCAAGGCTATACAGCAGAAAGCAAAGGTAACCCTTTGTTCGATGAACATCACGGCGTGAGTATTCAAATTAACTCAGAACTAAATTCTAAAATTACCCTATTCAATGAGTTTTCTTATAAAAACAGAGAGGGATATTTTGGTAAAAAAGCAACATCTTCCATTGTTTACAGCAAACATAACGGCACAAGTTTGACTTACAAAGGAAAACTAAATATCCAGAAAAAAAAGAACTTACATACATTAGCTATTCAAATAGAACACGAGGAACTAGAAAATTGGGAGAATGTTTACAAAATAGAAAAACCACTTGGAGAGGCATCAAGCATTGTTACCTATTATGATCCTCTAAAAATGGGTGATAAAGAGTTTTTCAATGCACAAGTAGAGTACACGGCTAACCTACAAATTAAAGACTTCACCCCCTTATGGATTGTTAAAGCAGGGATTAACTTCTACCAGAGGAAACAAACGGCTTCTATCTATCCATTCTATCGTAAACAAACGAGTAATCAAACGAGCTTTAATCTCTCGGGTAGTCGCAATTTTATCAAAGGGAAAGATTTATATAGTGTATCTTTGGGGTTGAATTATACCAAAGGAAATGGAACACCTTATGAGGATGGATATTATAGTCAGCCCAGTGAAAGTCAGGTTCCCCCTGCCCGATTAGATGATTTATTAAATAAAGAGTATGAGTTCTTAACTGCAAGTTGTATTTTGGGAAATATCGGATTTAAATATGCTCACTTATTCCCAAAACTAAAAATACAAGGTTATACTTCAATCAATTACAGTTTAAGTAAAGCTTTTAATATTAAACACTTAGAAGGAGATAATTTCAATCATTTGCATATTGCTATAGGGTGTACTTTTTAGTTGAATAGTTTTCCTTTTCAACCCAATGATTTGAAATGTTTTACTTTTATCCGGAATCAGTTTATTTTCCGATTGAAACCTAATGGACGCTGTACTTTTTCTCTTGATGGAAAAAGTACTGAAAAGATCAACCCTTTTGTAAATGACTGAAAAATTGGGTTCTGAGCATAAAACAGTTTTCTAGCAAAACTTTTCCTAAAAGATTGAAATGAAGCATTATCTTTGTTTTTATATGAAATCAATCTATTTATTCTATAAAATCAAAGAGAATCAAATGAAACTGATAAAAACTATGGCACTATCAGCAAGTGTGATATTAGCATCTTGTGGTGGTGGATCATCTCAATCAGATGCACCTGTTATTGGAAAGTCAAACCCTAAAATTGAAAATGGCCGATTAAACCCCGAAGCGTTATGGGGTATGGGACGCATTGGTTCGGTTGACGTGTCTCCCGACAATCAAAAAGTTCTTTATACTGTATCTTATTACAGTATTCCTGAAGATAAAGGAAACACTGAACTGTTTGTTATAAATACAGATGGGACTAACAACCAACAACTAACAACAACCTCCTACTCCGAATACAATGCAATATGGATTAAAGAGGGAAATAAAATAGCCTACCTAAGTAGTGAAAGTGGTAGCAGTCAGATTTGGGAAATGAATCCGGATGGCACTGGGAGAAAGCAACTCTCTAATTTTGAAAATTCCATTGAAGGTTTCTCTTTATCTCCTGATGGACAGAAAATACTATTCATA
This sequence comes from uncultured Bacteroides sp., assembly GCA_964583185.1. Classification (GTDB taxonomy): domain Bacteria; phylum Bacteroidota; class Bacteroidia; order Bacteroidales; family Bacteroidaceae; genus Bacteroides_E. The sequence goes on from CAZOVL010000166.1 coordinate 1,872, forward strand.
TCACAAGTCCCTTCCGTAGAGTCTACAGCGGACAAACATCCCGACCTACCTAAATCAACGGGGAAGGTTATTGATGACTTAATGTACAAACATTGGGACGAATGGGTAACTACTGCTCCTCACCCATTTGTAGCCGACTTTGATGGTCAGAAACTAACTAACATCAAAGATATTATGGAAGG
>CAZOVL010000167.1:0-1942 GCA_964583185.1 uncultured Bacteroides sp.
CTCAACCTTATATTATGTAGCTATCCAGAAAACTAAAACGGGTTTAAACTATTAAATTTTTAAGTTAAATTATTTTTTTGGACGTTTAGTTCCATATTTAGAACGACTTTGTGTACGTCCTTCTACACCAGCAGTATCCAATGTACCACGAACAATGTGATAACGAACCCCTGGTAAATCTTTCACACGACCTCCACGCACTAATACAATAGAGTGCTCTTGAAGATTATGTCCTTCACCTGGAATATAAGAGTTCACCTCTTTTTGGTTTGTTAAGCGGACACGTGCCACTTTACGCATAGCGGAGTTAGGTTTTTTAGGAGTAGTTGTATATACCCTCACGCACACACCACGTCTCTGTGGACATGAATCTAGTGCTGGAGAGTGACTTTTCTCCTTTAAAACAGTCCGCCCTTTTCTTACTAATTGTTGAATTGTAGGCATTTTTAATCTATTTTATATATATTATTAATTTATTTCTTTCACTTTTAAAATACAATCGGCCTGCAAAATTACAAATAAAAATTAAATAATCAATACATTAACTCTTTTTTTTAAGCTTCCCCTTTTACATTAAGAGAAGGTGGAAGATTCATATCCTCAGGCAATTGTATTTTCCCAAGTGCATTTTCATATTTATTGATGTTGTCTTTTAAAGCCATCATTAATCTTTTGGCATGTTCAGGAGCTAAAACAACTCTGGATTGCACTTTTGCCTTGGGAGTTCCGGGCATAATACGAATAAAGTCTAATATAAACTCTGAAGATGAATGGGTTATAACGGCTAAATTAGCATATGTACCCAATGCTGTTTCTTCATCTAATTCTATTTTTATTTGATTGTCTTGATTATAATCTTCCATTGGTATCTTCTTATTCTATTAAGGTTAATGTATCTCCGGATTGTAATGAGGTTCATCCTCCTCATACATCTTATCTATTAACAGTTTGTAATTTTCAGCAACTACATTTCTACGTAATTTTAATGTTGTAGTTAATTCCCCACTCTTTACACTAAATGATTCAGGCAATAGAGTAAACTTTTTTATTTGCTCATAATGAGCAAATTGCTGTTGTAGGGTATCTATTCTTTTTTCGTATAAATCAATTATTCTTGGATTCTTAATTAACTCTTTGTCAGAATCAAATTTTATTCCTTTCTCCTTTGCATAGGAATGTAAATAGTGAAAATCAGGAACAATAAGCGCAGAAACAAACTTACGCTGATCTGCAACAATAGCAATCTGATCGATGTATCTGTCTACTAACATTTTTGATTCTATTGCCTGAGGAGTAATGTATTTACCATTAGAGGTTTTGAATAAGTCTTTTATACGTTCTGTTAAGTATAATTCTCCATTCTTAAAGTAGCCGGCATCACCTGTTCTAAAGAAACCATCCTTATCAAAAGCCTTTTCATTCTCTTTTTGCTTATTATAATAACCTTTGGTTATAGTTTCTCCACGAAGTAAAATTTCATTGTTCTCTCCTATTTTCACCTCAACTCCAGGCATGGGAGTACCTACTGAACCTATTTCAAATCCTCTATCTTTATAAAGGAAACAAGATACTGTAGCTGTAGATTCTGTTAAGCCATAACCAACCATCATATTAATACCCACGGAATGCACAAACTCACATATCTCAGAGGGAACAGTTGCTCCTGCGGTAGGAAAAAAGTTACCCCGGTCAAGCCCTAATGTCTTCTTCAGCAAAGAGTAAACGGTTTTTTCATAGAACTTATATTTCAAACGAAGTCCCAAGGGAGGAGTTTTTCCAACTCTAACGTACTCATTGTTATGTTTATGCCCTACTTTAAGAGCATCTAGCATCAACTTCTTTGTTATACCTGTTGTACTATCAATTTTCTCTTTAACTCCAATGTATACTTTTTCCCAAAAACGAGGCACATTAGACATTAATGTGGGGCGCACTTCTTTTA
>CAZOVL010000168.1:0-1920 GCA_964583185.1 uncultured Bacteroides sp.
CTTATATGTATTCCACTTGCATTCTATGACTCGTTCACCAATTTATTTATTACGGATATAGGAATTAAAAGAGCAGCAGCATCAATGAGTTTAGGACAAGTCGCTGAAGTTATTTTTCTATTTACTTTTCCGTTTTTCTTTGCTAAGCTAAAGTATAAGGGAAGTATAGTAGCAGCAATTGTAGCATGGGTTTTAATGTATGGTTTCTTCGCATTGGGTGCATACACAGGACAAACGGCACTTATCTATTTAGTATTACCATTACATGGTTTCTGTTTTACTTTCTTTTTTGTTGCCGGTCAACTATATGTAGATGAGCAAGCTCCCTCTTCTTTGCGTAATTCTGCACAGGGGTTAATAGCTTTTGCGACATACGGAGTGGGTAAGTATCTTGGAACAATCGTCGCAGGAAGTGTAGTGGATCAAAATACAATTTCAGGCTCATATGATTGGGTATCTGTTTGGATAGTTCCATTTATTATGGCTGCAGTTATATTGATAGGATTTGTTTTCTTATTTAGTGAAAACAAAAAGAAACGAGAAGCTTTATATTAACAAATTATTTATTTACATGTAATATAATTAGATACTCTCAAATTCTATTACTCTAAAACAGAAAAGCATTTTTAAATCGAAAAGCATTTTTTTTAAATCTAAAATCGTTACTGATAATCTTAAGTATTCATAATTAAAAATTACCAAACATGAACAAAACATTTAGAGATTTTGAAACAAAAAAGAGGATTTTAAAGACTCAGCCGAATCGTCTTTTATTGTTGTTTTTTTTCATGCTATCTGCCTTTACAGTTTCTTCTCAGAAAACTGTTAGAGGTGTGGTTAGTGAAGTGAGTGGTGAGCCATTGATTGGGGTAAACATCATATTGAAAGGGACAAGTACGGGAACGGTATCGGATGTTGACGGCACTTATAGCCTTCAAGTGCCAAATGATGATGCTGTTCTGGTCTTTTCCTATATCGGTTATTTATCATCTGAAGTGGTTGTAGGTAATCAAACGATTATTAATCAAACCCTAACAGATGACACACAGGTTTTCGATGAGCTAGTTGTTGTAGGATATGGGGTTCAGAAAAAAGTTACAGTTACTGGCTCTGTAGCAACAGTGCAGGGGAAAGAGTTAAAAGCTTCGCCTACAACTAATTTAACTAACTCGATGGTTGGTCGATTGCCTGGTGTTATTGGATTTCAACGTGCAGACGAGCCAGGTGGAGGAGGTACTACAATACGTATTCGCGGTACTAATTCATTAGGTAGTAATGATCCGTTGATTGTTATTGATGGCGTACCTGGTCGTTCTGGAGGTCTTGATCGTCTTAATCCTAATGAAATAGAGTCTATTTCTGTATTGAAAGATGCATCTGCAGCAATTTATGGTTCTCGTGCTGCAAATGGTGTAATTTTGGTAACTACAAAAAGAGGAAAAGAAGGTAAACCTACTATTACATATGATGGAAATTACGGTGTTTCAACTCCAACTAGATTACCAGAAGTGGCAAATGCATTTGAATATGCTACTTTATTGAATGAAATTAATACAAATGCTGGTGGAAATGCCGTTTATACAAGCGATGAACTACAGAAATTTAAAGATGGATCTGATCCATGGAGTTATCCAGATACTAATTGGGCAAAGGAGTTAATTAAATCTGCATCTCCTATGTATCGTCATGATGTGGGTCTTTCTGGAGGAACCGATCAGTTTAAATATTATGTAAACTTAGCTGCTAACGGCGAAGATGGGATATATAAAAATTCAGCTAATAGATATGATCAATATAGCGCACGTGTTAATCTAGATGCAACGATTAATGATTATGTCAAGATATCATTTGGAAATATTAGTAGAATGGAGTATCGTCAGTATCCTACAAGAGGTGCTTATGATATATTTATGGGTGCTA
>CAZOVL010000169.1:0-1859 GCA_964583185.1 uncultured Bacteroides sp.
GACATGAATAATCCGGAGTTACAACTTTTAGTATATGGAAAAGACATTGCCAATTCCAATGTCACAATTAATTCTAACGATGTTTATATTAAAGAAGTAGTTTCATTGGAAAGTCCTAACTATCTATTGATCTATTTAGATTTGACCAATGCTAAAGCTCAAAAGCTTCAAATGACTTTAACTAAAGGGAAACAAAAAAAACAATTTGATTATGAGCTTAAAACAAGAGATGACGAATCAAAAAACCGTGAAGGGTTTAATGCGAGTGATGTACTCTACCTCATCATGCCCGATCGTTTCTCTAATGGAGACACAAGTAATGACGTCATCAAGGAAATGAGAGAAAAGAAAATTGATCGCGAAGATCAATATGCAAGACATGGAGGAGATATTAAAGGAATTCATAATCATTTGGATTATTTATCCGACTTAGGAGTAACAGCTATTTGGCTGAATCCTATTTGCGAGAATGATATGCCTGAAAGTTCTTATCACGGTTATGCTGTTACAGACTTTTATAGTGTCGATCGTCGCTTTGGAACAAATGAGGAGTTTAAACAATTAGTTAGAGACTCTCACAAAAAAGGAATTAAGGTGGTAATGGATATGATTTTTAATCATTGCGGAAGCTACCATCCATTCTTCTTGGATATGCCTTCAAGAGATTGGTTCAACTACTCTGATCAATATACTCAAACTCACTATAAAACAACCACACAGTACGATGCCTATCATAGTGATTATGACAAGAAATTAGCTACAAAAGGTTGGTTTGTGGAAAGTATGCCCGACTTAAATCACCAAAACAGACATGTCGCAAAGTATTTAATACAAAACAGTATCTGGTGGATTGAATATGCAGGAATTAACGGTATACGCCAAGATACCCATCCTTATGCTGATTTTGATGTTATGGCTACTTGGTGCAAAGAAGTTACAGAAGAATATCCCGATTTCAACATTGTAGGAGAAACATGGTATGAAAATAATGTAGGTATTTCATATTGGCAGAAAGACAGTAAATTAGCAGCTCCTAAAAACTCAAACTTAAGATCTGTGATGGATTTTCCTTTAATGCAAGTAATGAATATAGCATTCGATGAGGAATCAACAGAATGGGGAAAAGGTTTGCAACGAATTTATGAGTACTTAGGACAAGACATTGTTTATCCAAATCCTAAGGAGCTTCTTATTTTCCTAGACAATCACGATACTTCTAGATTTTACCAAAAAGAGGAAGACACTCAAAACCTAGATCGTTTTAAACAAGCCATGACCTTCTTACTAACAACTAGAGGAATCCCTGAACTCTATTACGGAACAGAAATTCTTATGCCTGCCGATAAAGCAGATGGAGATGGTAATTTAAGGAAAACATTCCCAGGGGGTTGGGCAGATGATGCACGTAATGCCTTTACCTCCAATGGAAGAACAGACAAAGAAAATGAAGCCTACAATTTCTTAAAGAAGATTTTACATTGGAGACAAGGTAAAGACATCATTGCAAAAGGAGATCTAAAACATTTTGCAGTAGAGAATGGTGTTTATGTATATGAAAGAAAACTGAACGGTTCATCTGTAGTAGTTCTCCTCAATGGTTCCAACAGTGAACAAACCATTGACTTAGTTAAGTTTAGAGAAAGTATTCCTTCTATGTCATTAAAAGATGTAATTAGTGGTCAAACAATAGACTGTAAAGTGAATCAATTAACTCTTCCTTCAAGAGCTACATATATTTTAGAATATTAAAAAACCCTTTATAAATGTATCAAAAGGCTGTTCTTTATCAGAATAGCCTTTTTTATTGCTTACAATTAAAACCATATACTTGTTATCTATTAGGCTTCATCACACTTAAC
>CAZOVL010000170.1:0-1820 GCA_964583185.1 uncultured Bacteroides sp.
GTCATTTTGACAAAGGCGTGAAGAAAAAGAGTGCAGTACTCCGTGAAAAAGGACAAGCTGTTTGAGCGAAGCGAGTTCTTGGACTTTAGGAGTACTGCACTCTTTTTTAGTCTTTGGCGAACAGACTTGAACTTTTTCCGTCTATTTTTCTTTCAAGAGAAAAAGAGACAAAAGCCATTAGGTACAACCTAAAAAGAACTGCCATAAAGTAAACTTGACTTTTCGACTTACTTTTATCAAGAGTTAAAAGAAACGCATAGAGTCATTTTGACAAAGGCGTAAAGAAAAAGGGTGCAGTACTCCGTGAAAAAGTACAAGCTGTTTGAGCAAAGCGAGTTCTTGGACTTTAGGAGAACTGTGCTCTTTTTTAGACTTTGGCGAACAGACTTGATCTTTTTAGGTTCCTTTTTTTATCAAGAGAAAAAGGAACAATAACCATTAGGTGACAACCTAAAACAGAACTATAATCAAAGTTTATTTTCAACTTACTTTTTGGAATTAAAAAGAATTGAGATTCTTTTCTTCTAACTCCAGTTTTTAAAACAAAAAACTCGTTAGAAGTTTCTTGAAAAACAACTAACGAGTTTCACTAAATCACTGCTTCATTTATAAATGAGCATCTATACCCAACGCTGTAGCTAAAACAGTCAGTGCTGTAATCACTGCCTTAAACACATATCCCCATTTTATTCTATTCATAATTGAAAAACTAATTGTTTAATTTTAATCATCTAGATTACCTGCTTCACCCTTTTCTTCAGGGTTCTCTGCTGAAGGGTTATTCTCAGAGGTAACATCACCCTCCGTTGAAAGATTTTTTTCTGCATCCTCCTTGGCTGCTAGCCCCTTTAAATAATCATCCAAACAGATTAACTCTAGTTTCTCACCGGCACGAGTCGTTGCTTTATTAATTTTCAAATCTTTTGATGCCTGAAAACAGATTCGCACAGCACGTACCGACTTGGCTTTCACCTCATCTAGTTTCTCTTCCCCTTTCGATTTTAGAGATAAAGTAAAGACACCCAATCCAGCGATATTCACACTCTTACCTTCCAATAGTTGCTCTTTTAGTTTCTCAACAAAATTCTGTACCACACTTAACACATCCCCTCTACTCAAGGAGGAGTTATCACTGATTTTATCTGAAATAAAACGAAGTCCTACCGACTGTCCTAAGGTAATTGCTTTAGGATAATAACGTTTAGGTGCTGTTTTGTCTAATGGGTTTGAACTCAATTCTACTACTTTATAAATAACTGACATCTTTGTAAATTTTTAATGTTAAACTTTAATTTATTTTTTGTTGATCAACACTACAAAGGTCAGGTATTTTTCGTCTTAAGTATAATGGTTTTTATCTCAAACCCCTGTTTTGAGAATTCTCTTTTATTAAATTACTTATTTATAACGAATTACTAAAGGGTATAAAATACATCTTATAAACAAAAAAGGACTAGATAAATTAATTTATCTAGTCCTTTCAAAACTTAACTACTTCGAATCAAAGAACTCGAATACAGTTTATCACCTAAAAAGACTTTTGATCGTTAAAAAAATAATCCTAAAATATTCTTTTAATGATTGATTATTTATATACCTCATATTGTATTTTATTTTATCAGGCATAATTTGTTCAACATAAGCCTTATCTGGGTCTACAGATTTACCTAGTATTTCATTTTCATCCACATATTCAATAGAAGCATAATCTGTAATTCCTGGGCGCACTGATAAAACTCTTATTTGTTCAGAATTATATAAATCAACATATTTTCTTACCTCAGGACGAGGACCGACTAAACTCATATCCCCCTTAATTA
>CAZOVL010000171.1:0-1796 GCA_964583185.1 uncultured Bacteroides sp.
AGTTAACATTGATGACGGCAGGGTTTGTTAAAGAAGAACTCTTTAACAGACGACTCCGTTCGGTCACTAAATCGTTGTATTGCGAAATTAAAGCACCTAGCGATTGATTGGTAATCCCAACGTTAATCGGTAAAATCATAGGCTCGTCGCCTTGATTCATAACGTATTCATTGAGAGCTTGAATCAGTTGAATTTGCGTCTCATTCTCTACCCGTTTCTTTTCATATTCCGAGCTTCCTGCTAAAGCCAGTTGCGCATCACTGGTAATATCGGTTAAACGAGCTCCCCGTTTAAATTTCTCAATATCCTCTTCCGTACCTTTCAGCTGGTCCATAATGAGTCCAATGCGTTTGTCAATAAAAGCAATGGTCTTATTGGCTACATCATTCTTAACTTCATTTGCACGGCGATTATAAACGCGAATGAGATGATTCAGAAAGTCAATTCCTCGTTTCGTTAAGTTATCTTGTAGTGTTAATTGAGCAATCGTAGTTTTTTTGTCAATGGGAAGTACTGTTAATTTTTTCTTCCATGCTTTAGCAGCTTCTTGTGGTCGCTGTATAGTTACCTGATATCTCTCTTCTTCTCCCTTCACTATCGGTGCACTTTGTGCCGATGTTATTGTTGTTGAGTCTTGGGGCACACCGTCCTCTTGAGTTGCAGTTGTTAGATTGTTATCTAATCCTTTCATTTGGTCAAGATAGGTGGGAGAGTAGTTAAAAGTTATATTTCCTTCAGGCGTGGAAAGTACCGCTGGAATTTTGGTGAACGTAGCTTGGCGTATTAACTCTTCTTCCTTTTCTTTACTTTCAGGATAGGCTTTAACCTCTAGTGATTGATCCGCATGTAAAGTGTATTCTATAATAATGGGTTCTTCTATTTTTTGAGCTTCTAACGGAGAGAGTACAACTTGAAGGGGCGCTTCTTGGTATAACTCCTTTTTCTTCCATCCCTCTTTTTTTACGGTACTGATGTAAAGTCCCAGCTCTTCAACCGTTGTCCGTATGGAAGAGTGTGACTGGAGTATTTCCAATTCATTATCTAAACTACCTTTAGGAGCTCGTAGCGAAAGTACCTGTTCTAATCCTCCTAGATTCACGCTAGGTTGTCCCTCTTCGTTAATCACTACGGTTCCTTGTACTTCATAAATAGGGGTAGCCCACCATAAATAAAAAAAGGCTATAGCTAGAGCTAAAATGGCTCCAACAACAAACCAATGCCAATGTTCAAGTCCTTTGACTAGGAGCTCTTTCAAATCAATCTCTTCTACCTCTTGTGAGGTGGTGTTTGAATTGATGGACTGGGAATTATTGGCTGTTTGTTCTCTGTTCATTTTTGTATTTTCTAAACTCATCGATTGTACGACTTCTCTAATTTTATAACTTCTATTTTCTTTTGTGCTTTTCTGGTTCCTTTTGCAACGGATTATGTATTCTTAGTATGGTATAGTTATAGTATCTTAATAATAAAATAATACCAAAGGAAGTATACGTCTTTTATCTTTCATTTTAGATTAAACTAAAAAACACTTAACGGACAATATTTACAATTAAGCTCGCTAAAGAGATTAAGATAGAGGTGGCAGATACCCAAATGGATGTGCTACGACCTATGTCTGCATCTTTGGCTTTGGCTTTATTGGGTGTAACATAGAGAATGTCATTCTGTTGTAAATAGTAGTAAGGCGAACGCGTAATGGAAGCATCATTCAGATTTAAGGATACAATTTCTTGTTGTCCTTTTTCGTTTTCCCGAATTAATTTTACATTCTCTCGAATTCCATAAACCGTCATATC
>CAZOVL010000172.1:0-1758 GCA_964583185.1 uncultured Bacteroides sp.
TTACAATAACTTTATATTTTGCTTCTGTTGTAGTTGGTCCTGTAGTTTCATATCCTTGTCCTTTATGATTTGTACGAGTGACCTCTCCTTCTTCTATTTCTCCTAGTTTTATAGCAGTATCTTGCTCTGAATTTGTTATTACTCTTTTTTCTTCTTTATTTTCATAATCCTCATCTGCTTTAGCTTTGTCTATTTTTTTTGTTCAGGATTATAAAGTTCCTGCTGTGCATGATCTACAATCGAAGACAAACAAACCATCTTCAAGCTAATCGACAAAATGCTGACCAATAAGAAGTTTAAGGACTTCTTCTCTAAAAATATCGCGGCTTTATAAAAATAGCATAGCCTGTACCAAAATAGAATAACAGAGCCTACCCTAAAAGTAGGCTCTGTTATTGTAGATACTTGCAACAGAAATATAACTAATAGAAGGTCTATAGCTTCATAGTCAAGTGGATAAGTACATATATCCCCAAATATAGAAAAGAAAGAAATATTACATATAAGATGTTAAATATAAATTTCGTATCTCTCATCCTGTTTTTTAGGATAAGAATAATCCAAATAAGAGTCACGAAAAGTAAATCAAAATATATAACTAGCCTTTTTACTGCCATAGATTCACCATCTCCACTCGCAATATCACAAGGGTCTTTCAATAATGTACTAATTATTGTATAGAGAAAAGATACCCATATATACTTATTCCAATTAGATCCAGAATTTTTACATAGATAAATGACTATCAATAAAAATATCCAATTAAAAAAAAAGTGCAAAATGGGATGGATACTTTTTACAAATAGCCATACAATACAAATAAGAACTAAAATTATGGATTTTACCCGTCCCATTCTACTTATTTTTTTTAGGGCTTATTTTTTTTATAATATTCTTCCCAGCGTTTGCGGTTCTTATTATTACTCTATGAGAGTTGGGAATTGTACCTAATATGCCTCCACTTAAACCTGTAACTCGTCCATTATGAATCTTTTCTCCATTAGATCTACGACTAACATTTAATCCTGCAACTACAGCATCTGCACAATTTGCTGTTGATAAGTCATAATCAGTCTTAGCAGCTGTGGTTGCAGCTTCTATTGTTTTATTATCAGTAGAAGTTCCATCTTTTTGGGTTGTTTCAATCAATGTCGCATGATCATATCGTTGCATTTTATTTCCTTCTTTATCTAATTTAAAGCTAAAAGTATCAGCCTCTGTTCCATCTGAGGTTGAATGAAATCCTTCCGATAATTGATAATTATGTGCACTTTCTGAAAATTCTTCTAAAGAGCTAAATTCTTTTACAATATAATTACTTTCGCCAGAGGCCCCTTTCCCTTTAGAAGTCCCATCTTTAGAAATATATGTCCATCCTTTTTCTTCACTTCCTACTAATATAGCCATATGACCTAGCCCTCCTGCTCCACTAGAGGCCGAAAGGACAACTATATCCTTGCCATTAGGATCGATGTATTTCAATGGATTATTCGCCACATACACATACGGTGACCAAGAGTAGTAATTTTCCGACAATGGATCTATACTAGTAAACCTAGACACATCCATAGCTAACTGCCTAGCCTCATAATCATACCAATTCTGAGAGTTCTCCCCATCCAGCTCCTTCCCGTTGTATTTGTAAGGCTGCTTGGCCGGTTTGATATCTTGCTCATATCCCTCTGTAAAGGACATCCCAAAAGGATAGTAATGTGTCACCTGAATCGCACTGCCTGAGGCATCAGCCACCACACGGTT
>CAZOVL010000173.1:0-1736 GCA_964583185.1 uncultured Bacteroides sp.
TAAATATAGAATTTATCATCTCAAATGGAAGCAGACCTATTATTCAAAGCTCTCACAATATGCAGTTTGAATCCAGAAACCAACCGATTGTAGATTTACCCGTTGTAGCCAGCTCTACAAATACCTTACTGGGACTAATACGCTCGTTTTACAAACTCGAATTGGTGTAGAGTTGACAAAACTAATGCCCGTACACTTTCCTAAGCCGCAGGTCTTTGCGAAAATTGCCATAGGCAAAGGATGCCTTGCATCAATTCGACAAAGTGATTGTAAGAGACTGTCTTAGGAAACTCGGATGTCATCTATTTCTGTACATAAAACAGATAGAAATATTTAAAGTTCTGAATCCACTCAAATGGAACAATAAAGTGATAGTTATTACTTCGGTTGTGTTTAATGTTGGTTTGTGTTTGGGTTAAGAATTTCAAATTTGAATAATTGGTGCTTCCTGTAATATACAGACTCCTTCTTATCTGTGATTCCTAGGATATGCCTTCTCTGATTTGATACCCCCCCCTGTTTTAAGAACTATTAAAACGTTTTTAATTCTATTCCTATTTGATTCTGTTTTCCCAAAGAGAGATACTATATAGTCCTTTTACTGCATAGTTCAAAAATCAATCAATCCTTTTGATTAAGTTCTGTTTCAACCACGACTCATATTCTTTGCTAGCTTCTTTCAACATCTTCCAATTTTGGATGTTTCCTTTTCTAGATAGTGTGACATTAATTATTGTTAGCTTGGTTTTATTGGGCTTTAGCTCTTTTAAGTCGTACTTAATGTTGGCTATCGTATCAATAGCTGTAGAGTCTTTTTTCTGAATGCTATAACGAACAATGTTATCTGTCTGATAAAAATCTAGACTCGTTATATCAGAAGTATCTTTGGGATGAAAAATACAGTTATAACCCATATTTTCAATGGTTTTGATTATGGAGTCTTTAGGTAATTTAATAGTGTAGGATTTACCTATGTAAATGTTTCCTTTAGGCATTTCTTTTAGAGGAATAGAGGTCGCACAAAAAGCAAAGAAGGCAATGAAAGAGAGGATATATGTTGAAGCCATTCTAAGTTTATGATTTGCTAGTACGGATTTTCTACTGTCAGGATTATTGATTAGATAATGGCTTAAAGGTAGGATTAAAAGTGCTATGTAGTCAGTATAATCAACTACACGATGTATGTCAAAAATGAACCATTGATTTATAAAATGAATGAAAGGGTCTGCTAAGGGCGTTTTCCATAGAATAAAGGCAATCCCTGTAATGAAGGCGATGGATCGCTTGAATTTTGGCAGCAGAAAAGCCACAAATAGTGGGAATATGAGTAACCCTGCAAAATCTGATAATTTACCGGTTATGACATTGCCAAACTCCTGTTTTAAATAGAAATCATTAACCAATAATAGGATTAATCCTAAGATAAAATAAGGATTAAGAATCAAGCTTTTATTTTTCATAAAGGATGGTTTTATTTGAACTTAAAGTTAAGATCTCAGTACTTTTTGAATAATGTGTGTTAAGATATATAATTGGATCGATATGAAACATAAAAAAAGGGAGAAAACATTTAAGTTCTCTCCCTTTAAGAATTCTTATATTCTATAGATCTTATGCTTCAACAGCTTTCTCTCTGTCTTTTTTGTCTCCTCTGTTAAGCAAGTAGTATGCTATAGGAGATGCAACAAATAATGAAGAGAATGTACCGAAGATAACACCCAGTATCATAGCAAATG
>CAZOVL010000174.1:0-1660 GCA_964583185.1 uncultured Bacteroides sp.
GTGGATTTGGTACCATAGGAAGTATATTCCCTGCTACCTGGGATTGGTATCAGTTCTGGTATATGACTGCTTTCTTATCTATTATTTTGGCCTTTATGAATATCTTACCTATTCCTGCATTGGATGGAGGTCATGTGATGTTCTTACTATATGAAATAATAGCTCGCCGCAAACCGAGTGATAAGTTTATGGAGAAAGCTCAAATTGTGGGAATGCTTCTTTTGTTTATTTTAGTTATATGGGCCAACTTTAATGATGTGCTACGTTTCTTCTTTTAACAGATAGATTAAGATTAACAAATGAAATAGAAAAAGGGAACATCATTGTTCCCTTTTTTTATGCCTTTTTTCTACGGTTTGTACTAAGAAGCGTTTTTGTTTTTTTTGCTGAAAGAACGGAAGAGGTATCGAATGGAATATATATTTTGACTTTAAGGGAGTTGTATCTGCTATTAATTTGTATCTTTGATATTAGTATTAACGAATAGGGAAACTTATGTGATTTCTAATCTCCGGATGTAACTCATACATCTTATTTACTTTTCGGGTAAATTAATTCTTTGTCTTCACTTCTGAAGATAAAGCTTTCAATTTTTAATGTGATTTTTGTTCTGCTCTAGGGTGATTATTGATTGTTCCCTATTGATAGAGATTTTAGTTTTTTGTTTTTTAAAAGATACGCTATGAGTTTAGTCGTTAATAACTTGTCTTATTACCATTCCAATGGTGAAAAGCTATTTTCTTCTGTGAGTTTTTCCATTCCTAAAGGTGCAAAAGTAGCACTTATTGGACCTAATGGAAGTGGCAAATCTACGTTACTTAAAATTTTAGTAGGAATAAAAGAGCCCACTGAGGGTACATTTGCTTTATCTCCAAAATATTTCTATTTACCTCAACAATTCAATGAAAGTGCTGAAAAAACAGTAGCAGAAATATTGGGAGTAGATAAAAAACTAAAAGCACTTCATGGTATATTGAAAGGGAGTGCAGATTTACAATTGTTTCAAGACTTAGATGATGATTGGGAAATAGAGAGTCGAATAGATCGATGTTTAGCCCTATGGAAGCTGGATTATTTAGATTTGAATCGAAAAATAGGCTCCTTAAGCGGAGGAGAGAAAACAAAAATAGCTATGGTTCGTATTCTTTTGGAAGAGCCCGAAGTACTTCTTTTTGATGAGCCATCTAATCATTTAGATGCCGAAAGTCGTTCCATTCTTTATCAATTTATAAAAGAAAGTACCTGTTCCATTTTGGTTATAAGTCACGACAGAGCTTTGTTAAATCATTTAGATGTTACTTTAGAGTTGACGTCCAATGGAGTTGAAACCTATGGTGGTAATTATGAGTTCTATAAAAACCAACGCAATCAAAAAGATTATGCGTTGCAAAGCCGCTTGGAAGAGCAAGAGAAAAACATAAAACAGTCTTTGCAGCGTACGCAACAACTCGTGGAGCAGCGACAGAAAAGAGAGAGTCGTGGAAAGGCTCATACTGCAAAAGCCGGACTTCCTCGTATTATAGCGGGTGCATTGGGTAGTAAAGCTCAGGAAACTTCTTCTCGCATGACGGCTCAACAAGAAGACAAAGTGAGTCAGATGAAAGAGAACTTAGTAACCATTCAGCATCAAATAAAAGAAGTGTTACCCTTAAAAATTGAA
>CAZOVL010000175.1:0-1659 GCA_964583185.1 uncultured Bacteroides sp.
TTTCTTCTAGCTGGCGACCCACAGAGTCTATTCTCTGTATTCCTGTGTCGGAAAAATTAAATTTTTTATTGGTCTTTTTATTTTTATGTTTACGTTTATTAGACATATTAATTAACCTCCTCATAGAAAAAATATAGACCTATTAACTTAATTTTTTCTTGCAAGATGTACTACATTGTGATACATTTTACCTAGTGAAAGGAGAGAGTTTTTATGAGTACGATTACAGTTCGATTAAATGATGATGAAGCAAAAATGTATAAAGAATATGCTGAATTTAAAAATATCCCTTTATCCACTTTAATGAAGGAAGCCTTGGAGGAAAAAATTGAGGCTGAAATAGATTTAAAAGCAATTTTAGCCTATGAAGAAAGAGTAAAGAACAATGAGGTTGAGTATATTTCTTTTGATGCAATAAAGAAAAGATTAGGAATGTAGCATGAAATATTCAGTTATATTTGAAAAAAATGCAGATAAACAACTAAAAAAACTAGATACAACTCAACAAAGGATTATAGTAAATTGGATAATTAAGAATTTGGAAGGCACTAGTAACCCAAGAATTTTTGGTAAACCACTCAAAGGTGATTTAAAGGAATACTGGAGATATAGGGTAGGAAATTATAGGATAATCACCGAAATTATAGATGATGATATTAAGATAATTGTAATTGAAATAGGCCACAGAAAAGATATTTATAAAAAACCTTAGTTAAAATAGGCGAGACTGTAAATAACTTTGTGCTTATATTAAGAATAAAAAACTTAATTTAGCAAGAAAATATAATCCAATATTTAAAAGAACCCACAATCTTAATTTTACCATTTAACCAAATATTATGCATAAAAGGGATAATTCTTGGATCGTGTCAAGTTACTTTGGGTTTTTTAGAAAAAGAATATCCCCTTTAAAAGCTAAGCAGTTCTAATCCTTTTTAAAAATCTGGACATTACCGATTTCCTACCGACATTTAGTATTTCTATATTATCCAATGTCTCTTGGCTTACACTGATTTTTTTTCTATAATTTCCTTATCTATTTTATGCTTCTAGCTTCCTATGGTTCTTTTCTTCTTTTTGCTAATAATAGGTCATATACTTTGCCACCATTGGCTATGAAGGCTCTTAATCTCTTTTTCATAAAAAATCATCCGTTCTATTTTTTTAACACGCTTTTAAACCCATATCATTGTTCATTTCTAAGTACTTACCATCAAAAAAGCGTGTTACTTTTACGAATAAGCAACACGCTCTTAAAGACAAGCTGGGCACGGATTAGAAACAGGTAAGCCTTTGTTTTGGTGTCGTCTAATATTTAGTTGAATTTTTTAAAAAACCTCGCGACACGAAGAATATTTAAAAAGCGGTACTAAGCTATGGGAATACTTACTCCCTGCCCGACACGAAACTTTGAAAAACGAAAAAACGGGCTTTCACCCGTTATTTTTTTGCCACCCATATTAAATTATTTTCCACCCACCTGCCACCATAAAAGCGGATACATAGGGATTTTTAAAAATACAAAGGGATATTATCTGTTCTTCCTCATCTTTTATTTATGTGTTCTTAATTCCCGATATATCGGGTTTAGTTAAGGTTAGTTTTGGTGGAGGCGGGGAGAGTCGAACTCCCGTCCGAAAGAAAGACCAGCAGAGTCTC
>CAZOVL010000176.1:0-1651 GCA_964583185.1 uncultured Bacteroides sp.
AATACAACGGGAAAGAGCTGGATGGGGAGAATTCTCTGAATTGGTATGATTATGAGGCTAGGCAGTTAGCTATGGATGTGTCTAGGTTTACTAGGATAGATCCGCATGCGGAAAAGTATTATTCGATAAGTCCGTATGCGTATGTGATGAATAATCCTATAAATGCTATTGATATGAATGGAGATAGTATAACTTTTGTCGGTGAGAATATATCTGAAATTATAAATGCACTGTTCCATGGTTTAGAAGAAGGTGAATCTATAAGTCTGCGATTCAATGAGAATGGAGTGTTGGATCCTTCTTCGATAGAAGAACAAGCAAAGAACAGTTCGGATTTTTTTCTAAAAGATTTGTATGAAATAGCAGTAAATCCGGCAATGGTAGAACTTTCTCTTTCAACAAAAAACACATATATGAAAGATGGAGAGATAAAAAAGCCAGAGTTTAAGAGACCTTATGATTATAATACAAGCGAAGATCCTCAAGCAGAAGCTCTTGGAATAATTGCAGGAATGCCTGTTGGAAAAGGAATTCAAGGAAATTTAGGACAGACATTAATTCCTGGAAATGTATCAGAATCAGGAAAAAGTTCTACAAGTATGAATGTTCAAGTAATAATTAATAGTAAAGGCACTCTGAATCATCGAACTGTTGGTTTGGTTCATGAATTTGCACATGTTATATTGTACTTACGAAATAAACCATATGGGCATACACAGCCTGGAGTTGATGCTTTCGTATATAGTCGAGTAACTGCAATGTCAAAAAGATTAGGTTATGATTTCTAAATATTTAATATTTATTTCTACGTTATTATTACAAAGTATATCACTATTTTGTCAAGAGATAAATAACAAAGATATGGTTTATTTTGATGCGGATAGTATTCCTGTTTTGGGAATATCTGATCCAAAAGATGCAGCATCCGTACGATACTTCATTCAAACAAAAGTTAGCTTCAATGTTCAGTTCAAAGGTGGATACGATTCTTTATCAGCATTTTGTGATAGTATGTATCATACTAGGAAAGATTATGATTATGAAGAATTAAATGCAAGAGCAATATATACTATTCTTTTTGATAAGGATTTAAAAATTGAAGAAATTAGAATAATTAGAAGAATTGGTTTTGATAATAAAAAATACAACTATGATAATTTAATAAAAAAAATATTGTTGTCAACTAAAGGAAAATGGATAAAAACGAAAGAGGATAATAGTGAGTGGTCTATATACATGAATTTTTTTAATGTAAGATAGTTTGTTCTATCATTTCTTTTTACTCATATTTCATCCAATAAAAGTTTCACTACTGACCGACTAAAGTTTGAATAAAAAAAGGCTACTTCCTTTCGGTTTCGCCTTAGATGTGTATTTTTGTTTTACACAAACAAAACTTCACATGGGTAAAAGTAGCGATAAAAGACTAGTCGGTCAGCCGAGAGGAGAAAGTGGGTTTTGTTATTTATGGCAGTTTGTATTCACTTGTTGGTCAACCCTCTATCCCGTAGCGGTTAATGATTCGTGGATAATCTGGGCCATAGACCCTCATTTGCACGTTTACTTGGAAATCAATACCTTCTACTGTTAGCTGATAAAAGCCGATGACAGTGCACCTGATACTACACTCTTCTCTAGGAACTTTAGGGAT
>CAZOVL010000177.1:0-1600 GCA_964583185.1 uncultured Bacteroides sp.
TAGACCAAACACTTCGTTTGCCCTAGACCTTACTTTTTGGGATTTATTAGGAAAATATTGACCTACTATGTTAAAAACCAATTATCCATTTAATTAACAAACAGTAGAGTGCAACAAATCTGCTAACAGTATTTATGACCTGTTTTTTTATCATAAATAACTGAGCACTAGCAAGCAGTAAGGATTTTAGATTTATAATGAGTTATTTATATATTTTTGCTAAATTTAGAATAAAATCATTAGAGGTTTTCTAAATGACACTTATAGTGCAACAAAAAAACACAATAAAAACCATTATAGTATGTTTATTTTAGATAAAGAAAAGAATAGAATAAGTAAAATCCAATGCAGTACCTTCTCTGATTTGAAATTTCGTGAAAGAGAACACTTACAAGAATGGCTTGAAAATACACCAACGGCATTTGGTGAAGACGATGAATTATTATTTATACAAAAAGAGTTTGATGGATTCGATGATACACGTGAAAGACTTGATTTATTAGCTATAGATAAACAAGGAAATTTAGTTATAATTGAAAATAAGTTAGATGACAGTGGAAGAGATGCAACATGGCAGGTTTTAAAATATGCTTCATATTGTTCTAGTCTAACTAAACCACAAATAAAGGAAATTTATCAATCTTATCTTGATAAAAAAGGATACTCCGAAAATGCAGAAAGTAATATTTTAGATTTTCTACAGACTGAAGATTTCAAGGAAACTCAATTAAATAAAACACAAAGAATCATTTTAGTGTCTGGTAATTATAGAAAAGAAGTTACCTCTACAGTTTTATGGCTATTACAAAAATACAATCTAAAAATACAATGTTTTAAAGTAACGCCCTATTCATTTAAAGAAGATGTTTTTCTCAATATTGAACAAATAATACCTATTCATGAAGCCGAAGAGTACACCATAAAGATGGCGGAAAAAGCTCAAGAGGAACAAAGTGTTCAAGAGGAACAAGTGATAAGACATAAAATAAGAATTGAATTTTGGAATTTGTTATTATCTAAGTTAAACACAAAAACTAGTCTTTTTACAAATGTCAATCCTTCAAAAGATGGTTGGATTACAGCCGGATCAGGTGTTAGTGGTGTAGGCTTTGTGTTTTCTATAGCGAATAGTTTTGTTCGAACTGAACTTTATATGTCAAGAAGTAATACAGAAGAAAATAAATTTATTTTTGACAAACTATTTAAACACAAAAATGATTTTGAAGATAAAATAGGTAATTTGGAATGGGAGAGATTAGATAACAAAAAAGCATGTAGAATAAAACAAGAATTGAAAGATGTTAGTCTCTATGAGAAAAATGATTGGAGTAAAATGATTGACTTTTTAATACCAAGTATGATTAAAATGGAATCTGAATTCAAGAAACCTTTACAAGCTATTAATAGAGAATTAAAAGCAAAGTTTAATGAATAATTGCAAAAAAAAGCCATAGAATCAGTTAAAACAATTAAGATTCACCATGATTGACTTTTAGCACTTTAAAATAACGCACTAAGAGTTGATTTTTAAATATAGAAAGTGTATTTAGATTAAACATCCTTTTATTTTAAACATTCAATCACACTCCTTGTTATATAA
>CAZOVL010000178.1:0-1589 GCA_964583185.1 uncultured Bacteroides sp.
ATCTCAGGGGTTACTTTTGTTTCAGTGCCCGGAATGGTGGGTACTTTTGATATGACCTATATGCAAATGGTTATCGGCTTCTTTTTTGGCTATTTAATTGTTGCACACCTTTTACTTCCCCTCTATTACCGGCTAGGATTAACTAGCATCTATACCTATTTAGGTAAACGTTTAGGAAATCGATCGTACAAAACCGGATCACTTTTTTTTCTCTTATCGCGAATGCTAGGTACAGCAGCCAAACTTTATTTAGTTTGCTTAATTCTCTATACCTATATTTTTCAGGAATTACACATTCCTTTTTGGCTTATTGCCGTAGGAACTTTAGTTTTAGTTTGGTTGTATACTCATCGAAGTGGGCTTAAAACCATTGTGTGGACTGATGCTTTACAAACCCTCTGTCTGGTATTAGCCTTGGTTTTAATTCTAGTTTTTGTAATTCAATCTTTGAATCTTGGTTTCGGTGAAGTGGTAGATACAATAAGAAACCATGAACACAGTCGTATGTTTGTTTTTGATGATTTTAATTCCAGTCAAAACTTCTATAAACAATTTTTTAGTGGAATTTTCATTGTAATTGTTATGACGGGATTAGATCAAGATATGATGCAAAAGAACTTATCTTGCCGTAACTTAAAGGATGCACAGAAGAATATGTACTATTATGGATTTTCTTTTGTCCCTCTTAATTTTCTCTTCTTGTGCTTAGGTATTTTACTCTTAGTCTTTGCGTCCAAAATGCAAATTGTACTTCCTCCTTTAGGCGATGATATTTTACCTTTATTTGCAACACAAGGGTATTTAGGTAGTAGTGTGGAAATCTTTTTTGCATTGGGTGTAATAGCCGCAGCATTTAGCAATTCCGATTCAGCATTAACATCGATGACCACTAGTTTTTGCATTGATATTTTGGAAGTTGAAAAACTAGAAAAGAGCCAAGCCATAAAGAAAAGACATCAGGTACATCTTTTCTTCTCTATTTTGCTTGTGGCTTTCATTATACTTTTCAAGGAAATCAACAATAAAAGTGTTATCGATGCCATTTATAAAATAGCTTCTTACACCTATGGTCCTTTGTTGGGGATGTTTAGCTTTGGCTTATTAACTAAACGGAAAGTCTTTGATTCTTGGGTTCCATATATCGCTATTCTGTCGCCTATTTTTTGTTTTTTTATAGAATATATGGTAGAAAACCACACGAACTATAAATTTGGATATGAGTTATTAATGCTCAATGGTTTAATTACATTTATAGGACTTTGTTTCTTTTCCAAAAAATCGGATGAAAGAATTTAATCAGCCGAAACTTTTTATTAATGTACCAAGTAAACTTGATGTTTAGAACAGATTAAAGAACCTTAAAAACTAATTTCAACCACCTCAATAATGAAACATAAGAAAAAGAGCTCTTCATTTTGAAGAGCTCTTAAGTTATTAAATCTATATTTTAGAGAACAGTAGTCAAAACTAATTTTTCTTTAATTCAATCACTTCGCCTTTTTCAGTAAAGTAAACATCTTTCTCAATTTTTCCATCTTTACTTTCCAATTCTACTTTATAAAGTGTATCTTTTTCGTTGCGAAGAATGA
>CAZOVL010000179.1:0-1528 GCA_964583185.1 uncultured Bacteroides sp.
AGTCTGTCCAACCCATTCTGTTTTACATAGTTCATTCCCTTCAGATAAAGTACACCCCTTTAAGTATGAAGATTACCCCACGGAAGAACAGATGTTATTACTCTGTAAAGCCAGAAGATCAAATAGAGCTTTCTCTAAAAAGAAAGTGCCACCTCATCTCATAGATAAAATTGTAGAGGCCTCGCATGCAGCACCTTCAGCAAGTAATAGCAGACAGATATCTTATACTGTAGTAACCGATCCGGAGAAGCTTCGAATGATTACAGAATTTACTTTGTCAACCTTTGACTCAATAAAGAAAAAACTAACATTCCCTCTTTTAAAACCTTTGGCAAAGCTATTTCTGCCCGAAGCTTATCGTTATACTTCACTCTTTAGGGCTTTGAATGAAGCCTATTATGATCAGGGAGAAGATTTAATATTAAGAAAAGCCACAGGACTTATTTTGTATCATACACCTAAATCCTATCGTTTTGGAGCTGCTGACTCTAACCTAGCATATCAAAATGGTTCTTTGATGGCGGAGTGTTTAGGGGTAAATCAGTTTTATTTGGGTTTTGTTTGTACAGCCATTCAGTTGAATAAAGGTAAGCTGGAAGAACTGTTGGGGGTTGAAGGTACAATACACGCAGGTATGGCTATTGGACTACCTAGATTTCGCTTCCCAAACTATGTGGATCGCGAGGAAATTCGAGTAACTCCATTTGATTAGTTTCATAGTTCATTTTTGTATAAAATACCAGACGATAATGATAAATGAAGGGATTTGGAGCATAGAAAGCTCCTCTTTTTTTGTCAATTTTGACAAGTCTAATATCAAAAATAGAATCTGTTTTTATGTAATATTTAGTTGTTTTGCTATAGATGGAATCTAATACAAAACAAAAATGGTAAAAAATTACATTTCTATAGATTTAGGAGCAACTAGTGGTTGTGTTTTACTTGGTAATTTTCAAGACTCTACATTAAAACTGGAAGAAGTTCATCGCTTTACTAATCCATTGATTCAGATGAACGGTCACTTCTATTGGGATATATATTTTTTATATAATGAAATTTTAGAAGGACTGAAGAAAGTTTCAGAAAAAAATATAACGATACAATCTATTGGTATTGATACCTGGGGGGTTGATTTTGTTATGGTGGGTAAAGATGGGCACTTTTTAAGAGCTCCATTTTCATATAGAGACCCACATACTAATGGAGCCCCTGAAACCTTTTTCTCTCGTTTCCCTAAGAAGCGAGTATATGAGATAACAGGAATACAGACCATGAACTTTAACAGTCTGTTTCAGTTCGACACCTTACTTAAGAATAATGATAGCGCCTATGCTGTTACTGATAAATTACTCTTTATACCCGATGCGTTAAGTTATTTGCTGACTGGGGAAATGGTAACAGAATATACCATTGCAACAACAGCACAAATAGTAAATGCTAAGACACGTAAATTGGATGAAGAGATTTTGTCTAAGGTGGGACTATCAGCAAACTCTTTTGGGAAATTTGTTTATCCGGGAGAAACAAT